>JAJYJR010000087.1 GCA_021789355.1 Chloroflexota bacterium
GCCCCGGTGTCACGCGGTCGTCACCAGAGGGTGCCGCGCGTTGACACCGGGCGGGTCGCCGCCCTAGCATCGCCGAGCGCACGTTGCCACATAAGCGATGACGTTGTCAAGACGACAACGGATCCCACATCCAGGAGGCTGCTTCGCGTGCTTGTCGAGCCCGCCGCCACGGATCGCGCTGCCGGCCCCACGCTGCACGAGCGCGCACGGTCAGTGTCACGACGGGACGACGTTGCGGCCCACCTCGTGCTGCTCGGTATCACGGCGGTGTGGGGCACGGGCTTCACGCTCCAGAAGATCGCAACGCGCGAAATGGGCTCGGCGATCTTCAACGTCTTCCGCTTCGGGATCGCGGTCCTCGTGCTGCTGCCGCTCTTCTGGCCCCAGGTGCGACGCACGCCGAGACGCGAGCTGCTCGTCGCCGGCAGCGTCGGCCTGGTCCTCGGGGGGGCCATGATGACCCAGAGCGCCGGCCTCGTGCTGACGACCGCGTCGGTCGGCGGCTTCCTCAGCGGGCTCCCGGTCGTGATGACGCCCTTGCTCGCGATGCCGCTGCTCGGCGAGCGTCCCGGCCCGTGGACGGTGGCAAGCGTGCTGATCGCATCGGTCGGAGTGGCGCTGATCTCCCTGACCGACACGCTCGCGGTCGGGCCGGGCGACCTGCTGGTGCTCGTCTCGAGCGTGGGGTTCGCGCTGCAGATCGTGCTCACCGGACGCCTCGCCAACCGGATCGATCCGCGCGCCCTCGGGACGATGCAGGCGTTCGGCGGACTCGTCGCCTGCCTCGCGGGCGCGGCCCTGTTCGACCGGATTCCCGGCACGCTCACGCCGGACGTGGTGGCGATCACCGTGCAGCAGGGAGCCATCAACCTGGGGCTCGTCTGGGTCCTCCAGAGCTGGGCCCAGCGGCGGACGAGCGCGACGCGGACCGCGCTTGTGTACACGATGCAGCCCGCCTTCGCGCTGCTGTTTGCCTGGCTCTGGCTCGGCGAGACACTGTCGTCGAGGGCTGCGCTGGGCGCGGCCGCGGTCCTCATCTCGATGCTGGTCGCCTCGTTTGGCCCGGTGGCGCTCACGCGATGGACGGTGCGTGGGGCCGGCGCGGCATGACCGCCTGCGACCCCGGGCCGACGGCTTCCGGGCTCGGCATCGCGACAGGGTGGACTGGCGGGAGCCATCGCGGGCCCATCTCGCCCTGCGGAGGGACTCTGACACCAGGGCTCACGACCGTCTCCCCATCGCCGTCCCTGGTGTGGCAAACGCAAGGACGCTTGAGAGGCATTTGTAACGGTAAGGTAAAGCGTTTCCGTAGGCGGCTGACGATGGCCTGTCGGCGGCAGTCTCGTGAGTCTCTTGGCGACTGTTCCAGGTGCCTGTCGATGCCAGAGGAATCAACTGGCGGCACGGAGCGAATGCGCCCACGCATGCCGATCTGAGATCGTCGTCGGGCTTCAGTCCCGTCTCTGGGCGGTGGGGTAGGGGCGGAACCACGGCGAACATGGTCCGCCGCCGCCCGTGCCCTTGACGCCGCCTGTAGACTACTGTAACGCTTTAGTGGAGCCCTCAAGTGGACAAGCTGTCAGTCCGATGCCGTGGGCGCCACCGTCATTCCGGCAAGACCGGAGGGCGATCGGGACCGACTCCAGAGGGGGAGCCATATCGAACCGACCGTCGTACCTGTTTGACGAGCCGTCTGCCGCCGAGTCGATCGGCGAGGCAGCCCACAGCCACGAAACGACTCCTGCCGATCCAGCCCGAGGTTCAGTATGTTCTCTTCCCTCGAGTCACGCGTTCTCGATGCGATCCATGAGGAAGAGATCGTCGGCCTGACCCAGGAGCTGATCCGGATCCCGACTGTTGGCCGGGACGAGCAGGCCATCGCGGAGCACGTGGCGGGGCGGATGCGCGGGTGGGGCTTCCCGGAAGTCCTGGTCCAGGGCATCGAGGGGCACCCGGGCCGAGCGAATCTCGTCGCGACGATCCCGGGACACAGCAGGCGTCCGTGCCTGCTGACCACTGCCCACACGGACACCGCGCCCGTCGATCTTGCTGACCGAGCCACGTGGGTTTGCGACCCCTTTGCCGGAGAGATCCGCGACGGCCACGTGTTCGGAAGAGGGGCGCACGACGATAAGGCCGGCTGCGCAATCGTGACGCTCGCCGCGAAAGCCATCCTGGACGCCGGCGTGACCCTGCCCGGGGACCTCGTGGTCGCTCTCGTTGCGGACGAAGAGGGTCTGATGCTCGGGATGCGTCAGCTCATCCGGTCGGGACTGCATCGTTCGATCGATGCCTGCATCGGAGCGGATCCCTTCGACGGTCAGGCGCTCTTCGAATCCTTCGGTGGCCGCACGTACGGCGTTGTCACCGTGAAGGGGCGCACGGCCCATGCAGGCACGCCACCCTGGTCCCGGGAGGGGACCAACGCGGTAACCAAGGCCGCGAAGCTCATCAACGCGCTGGACCGACGCCAGCCCAGCTACCCGGAGCATCCGCTCTGGGGCCGGCCCTACTGGCAGGTGCTGCGAGTCGAGTCAGGGTGGGGCGGCACGTTGACAGCCCAGCTGCCGGACCGATGCCGTCTGCTGGTCGACGCGCGCCTGGTGCCCGACCAGGACCCCGAAGCCGTGTGGGAGGAATTGCGGGGAGTACTGGCGGAACTCGAGTCCGACGACCCCGACTTCGTATGGGAGCTCGAGGTGCCTGATCACCGTCCCGGCTATCACACCACGCTCGCCGACCCGGTGACCATGGCCGTCTCGTCGGCATATCACCAGCTGACCGGCCTGCACCTCACGGTGCGAGAGCCGGATGAGTCAGGCCCACTCAACATCGGCACCACCGATACCCATTACCTGGCCTACGAAGGCATTCCCTGCGTCAACCTGCCCGGGCCGGTCGCTGAAACGCAGCCGGTCAACGCCCATCTTGCCAACGAGAACGTGACCATCGCCACTCTTGTGGCCAGCACCCGATGTCTTGCGTTGGCGATCCTTCGCTATTTCAACGTCCGATGAGGTCCAGACGTGGAGGCATTCAAGAGATGAAACGGCTCAACCTGACGGCGATCATCCTCGCGGCGTTGCTGTCCACCATGGCGTGTACGAGTGCATCCGCACCATCGAGCGGCGCCACATCATCGGGTGGAACGGCAGGCTCGTCAGGCGGTTCATCGGCGGCACTGTCGAGTCTCGTCGTGGGCACGCTGGCTGTGCCGAACGTGCTCTGCGCATGCCAGCAGTCGGGCCGGCAGGTTGCCGAGATCAGCGCCCAGCTCTTTGCCAGCCCGGTGCTGGTCCCGTCGAGCCTGTCGCAGCCCCAGCCGTACGTCGCGAAGAGTTGGAGCGTGTCGCCCGATGGCCTCACCGTGACATTGCACATCGATCCGAACGCGAAGTTCAGTGACGGGCAACCGATCACCTCGACCGACATCGCGTTCTCGATCAGCCAGGTGAAGAAGTACCACGGATTCGGTCCACAGCTGTTCGGCGACGTCGCGTCCGTGGATACCAGTGATCCGGCCACCGCGGTGATCCACCTGAGCCAACCGGATCCGGCGCTCTTCGTGGCCATGACGCCGCCGCTGTTGCCGATTCTGCCCGAGCACATCTATGGCAATTCCACCGATCTCAAGACCGACCCGAGGATGATGCAGAACGTCGTGTCCTCTGGCCCGTATCGCCTGGTGTCATACACACCGAACGAGCAGATCGTTCTCGCGCCCAACCCGGACTTCTTCATGAAGAACTGGACGCTGGTCAAGCAGCTCGTCATCAAGCAGTACTCGGACGAGAGCACCATGGCAATCGCGCTATCGTCCGGGGAAGCGCAGATGGCAGACATTGAGGATCCCGGCATCATCGCCAACCTGCAGGGGAACAAGAACGTTCAGGTTTCGCCATTGGGCGGCGAGGGGATCGGCGGGATCAACTGGCTGGAATTCAACACGAAGGCCAGGTACCTCCAGGATGTTGCCGTCCGCCAGGCCATTGCTTACGGGACTGACGTCAACGCGATCATCAAGGACCTTCAGCACGGTGTGACCAGGCCCGCGCCCGGGCCGATCGCCCCCGGTCTCCCCGAGTTCAATGCGTCGTCCGTGGTGACCTATCCGTACGACCCGCAGAAGGCCAACCAGTTGCTCGACTCGGCAGGATACCCGCGAGGCGCGGACGGGATGCGGTTCACCCTGACACTGGACGTGGACAATCAGAACCCGCCCGCCTACTCGACACTCTTGGCGCAGGAACTGAAGTCCGAGCTGGCCCAGATCGGCATCGGCATCACGCTGCGGGAGGGCCCAGCCGCGTCGGAGTACCCCATCGTCTCCAACTACAAGTACGACATCTTCATCAACGACGTGTTCAACTGGGGCGATCCGTCCATCGGCGTCGCCAGGACCTACCTGTGTTCGAACATCCGTCCGGGCGTCATGTTCACCAACACGTCCCAGTACTGCAACTCACAGGTCGACCAGTTGCTCACCGCAGCAGCCTCGGAAGTCGATCCGGCCAAGAGGCAGAGTGACTACGATCAGTTCCAGCACATCGTTACGCAGGACGTTCCCATCAGGTTCCTGACGACAGAGAGCTTCCACATCGTCGCGAAGGCTGGCATCACAGGGCTACCCACCGGTCCGTGGGGCGTGATGGCTCCCTTCTACGACCTGTCCGCCGCGAACTAGAGCGCGCATGGCATGGGGAGGCGGTCGGCGCAATCCGGGCGACATCTCGTCGCCGGGTTGCCGGTCGGCTGCCCCCCTGCCGCTCCGGCCGGGCCGACTGTCACGGATGCGACCTGTCCGGCCGCGACGTGCTGTTGAGGCCACGATGCCCCAAGGAGTCATCCAGCCGGTGATGTGTCGAGTGCGCACTGGACGCTGCCGCTACCGGTCGGCGGGGGCAGGCAGGTAGGTCGTGGTCCGTAGAATTGCCGTTCGCCTGGCAAACGCCGTGGTGCTGATCGTCGCCGTGGTCGTGCTTTCGTACCTGCTGCTCTACCTGGCGCCCGGCGGGCCGATCGCCGCCATCGAGGGGGCCTCCGGCGCCGCGCTCTCGCCACAGATGCAGGCGCAGCTGACGCATCAGTTCGGGCTCGATCGGCCCTGGTACGTCCAGGCGGCAACGTGGTTCGTGCAGGTCCTGCAGGGGAATTTCGGCGTCTCCTTCTACTACAGCCGGCCGGTGACGGGACTGGTGCTGGGAGCGCTGTCGAACACGATCGTCCTCGCGCTCACGGCCTTCGTGCTGTCTTCCGTCATCGGTACCGCCGCCGGCGTGATCGCCGCGCAGAAGCCGCGCGGCGCGGTCAGCCGGGGCGTGACGATCCTGGCGATCGCGGGCTACTCCGCACCCCCTTTCTGGATCGCCATCATCCTGCTGGTCGTCTTCGCCTCGGCCATCCGGGTCTTCCCGGTGTCCGGGATGGCCTCTGCCATTCCGCCGACGGGGTTCCTCAATCAGCTGGGAGACCTGGCGGCGCACCTGACCCTTCCGGCCGTGACGCTCACGCTCGCCTGGGTTGGAACGTACGCGAGGACGGCTCGGGCGAGCATGATCGAGGTGATGCAGTCCGACTACATTCGGACTGCATACGCCAAGGGCGCCAGTGACCTGTCGGTCGTCTTCAGGCACGCGCTACGGAACGCATTGTTGCCGGTGCTGACCCTGGCCGGCATGCAGGTAGGGACGATGGTGTCCGGCGCGATCCTGGTGGAGACAGTCTTCTCGTGGCCGGGGATCGGCCCGCTGGCGCTGCAGGGGGTGTCGTCGCGCGACACCCCGCTCCTGGTCGGCATCTTCGTCATCAGCTCCGTGGCCGTGATCGTCGCGAACTTCGTGACGGATGCGCTGTACAGCGTGGTGGATCCCAGGATCCGGGTCGGGGCCACGTCGTCCAGATGAACGCGCGAGGGGTTGAATCCGGCACTCGGAGCGGAGCTCGCCGTCGGACGGTCGCAGTCGTTCGGTCGATCGTGACGGACCGCGCTGCACTGGCGGGCCTGATCCTGCTCGCGCTGGTGCTCCTCGGCTCGGCGGCAGGTCCCCTTCTCTACGGCAGCCACGCGGACGCACTGGTTGCGGCGCCGCTCATCCCGCCGTTCACTCCCGGTGCGCCCCTGCTCGGGACGGACGCCGTCGGGCGCGACACGCTCGCGCAACTGCTCGCCGGCGGGCCGCCGACCCTGGCGGTCGCGGCGCTCGCGGCGGCCATCAGCGTGGTCGTGGGGATCACCGTGGGGGGGCTCGCGGGGTACTTCGGCGGCTGGATCGACGCGATCCTGATGCGGATGACCGAGCTGGTGATGGTGATTCCCCTGATCCTGTTTGCGATCGCGATCCTCGCGTTCGTGCCGGCCACGGCCCTCAACATCGCGGCCGTGATCGGGGTTCTCAGCTGGCCCATGACGGCGCGGGTGGCCAGGGCCGAGTTCCTGCGGCTGCGCGAGCTGGACTTCGTCACGTCGGCGCGCGTCGTCGGGGCGAGCGATTCCTACCTGATGTGGCGAGTGATCCTGCCCAACGCCCTGTCTCCCCTGCTGGTCATGGCGAGCCTGGCCGTCGCGGGCGCCATCCTCGTCGCCGCCGGACTCAGCTTCGTCGGGCTCGTCGATCCCAACCAGCCGAGCTGGGGACTGATGCTGGCCTTCAACCGGTCTGCCCTGCTCTACGACCCTTGGCCCACGACGTTTGCCGGTCTGGCGATCTTCGTGACGGTTCTCGGGGTGGGTCTGCTCGCCGATGGGCTGAATGACGCCCTCAATCCACGTCTCAGGCAGTCATGAACGGCGCCGTTCTGCAGGTCCGTAGCCTGTCCGTCGCGTTCGGTGACACGACCGTCGTGGACGACGTGTCGTTCGATCTGGCCCCGCACGAGACGCTCGCACTGGTCGGCGAGTCCGGTTCGGGCAAGTCGGTCACGGCGCTGTCGATCTTGCGGCTCATCGACCTGGTGCCAGGCGCGAAGATCAAGAGTGGACGGGTTCTCCTTCGCGCCGAGCGAGGGCAGGTCGACCTCACGCAGCTGTCCAGGCGGGAGATGCGATCGATCCGGGGGCAGGAGATCTCGATGATCTTCCAGGATCCGCTTGCCTCGCTCAATCCGGTCCTGAGCATCGGCGACCAGGTCGCGGAGGTCCTCCGGATACACAGGAAGCTGAGCAGGCGGGACGCGCTGAGGGTCGCGACCGAGATGCTGACCCGGGTGCGGATTCCCGACGCGCGTCGTGTCGCGCGGCAGTACCCCCACGAGCTGTCGGGAGGCATGCGGCAGCGGGTCGTTATCGCCATGGCGCTCGCCTGCGAGCCGAAGGTGCTCATCGCTGACGAACCGACCACCGCCCTGGACGTGACCATCCAGGAGCAGGTGCTGGGCCTGATGCAGGTGCTGCAGGAAGAGTTCGCGATGGCCGTCCTGTTCATCAGCCACAACATGGGCGTGGTCGCCCAGATCGCCGATCGCGTCATGGTCATGCAGCGGGCACGCATCGTCGAGGAGGGTCCGGTCGAGCAGATCTTCGGCGAGCCCCACGCTGCGTACACGCGAACCCTTCTCGCGGCCGTTCCCCGTCTCGGCAGCATGGCGGGCCGGGATGGGCCCATGCGGTTCAGCATCGGTGCCGACGCATGAGCGTGCTCCTCGATGTCCGGGGGGTCACGAAACGGTACAGGCTGCCCGGCGACAACGTGCTCTTTGCGCTCGCGGGCGTGAGCCTGCAGCTGCGCGCCGGCGAGACGCTCGGCGTCGTGGGGGAGAGCGGCTGCGGCAAGACCACGCTCGGCCGTGTCGTCCTCGGGCTGACCTCCCCTGATGCGGGCAGCGTGGAGTTCGACGGCAGGGACATCACGGCCCTGCGCGGGCGGGAGCTGCGCAGGGCCCGGCGCGACCTCGGGCTCGTGTCGCAGGACCCGTTCGGCAGCCTGAACCCGCGGGAAACGGTCGGCTTCTCGGTCAGCGAGCCCCTGCGGATCCACCACGAGTATCCGCCCTCGGAGACCCGCGAGCGCGTGGCCGGGCTCTTCGAGATGGTCGGCCTGAGCCGCGCGGACGTCGACCGGTTCCCGCACGAGTTCTCGGGGGGCCAACGGCAGCGAATCTGTATCGCTCGTGCGATGTCCCTGCAGCCGAGCCTGATCGTGGCCGACGAGCCCACCTCTGCGCTCGACGTGTCGATCCAGGCAAGCATCGTGAACCTGTTGCTCGACCTGCAGGAGGCGTTCGGGATCTCGCTGCTGTTCATCAGCCACGACTTGGGTGTGGTGGAGAGGGTGGCGCATCGCGTGGCAGTGCTCTGCCTTGGTCAGGTGGTCGAGTACGGCACGAGACGAGCCGTCTTCGAGAACCCGCGTCACCCGTACACGCGAACGCTGATGGAAGCGGTCCCGATACCGGATCCGGCGAGGCGCCGTCGCCCCGTGGCCGGCGTCGCCGACCTCCCGAGTCCAGTGTGGCGCGCCGGCACGCATCCCGAGCCAGTGACGTTCGACGAGGTCGGCGCTGAGCACTGGGTGGCGCGTGAGGATCCACGCAACATGTTGGACATCGAGAAGTCAGGGTGAATCGCCCGGCCGGCAGAACGGCCCGCCGCATGGTGTGGAGGAAGCACAAGACACAGTGGTTGCATTGCCAGCCTCGCAGGGCTTCCGGAGGTTCGAGCGGCCGTGGCTGAAGCCGGTGACGGACTCGATCGAACCTGCGCGGGACCTCGACGGCCGTGCTCCGACGAGCGCGTCACCTCGATGATGCGCGATGACGCGTGAGAGAAATGAGGAATCGACGATGACGCTCCTGGACACGTACTCGAACGATCTTGCGGATCTCGTCGCGCGCATCGCCACGGAAGAGCACGACTCGATCACGCGTGCGGCACGAGCGATGGCCGCGCAGATCCGGGATGGTCGACTGGTCCACGTGTTGGGCACTGGCTCCCACTCGATGATGGCCGTGGAGGAATCGATCTGGCGCGCGGGCGGGCTTGCCGTTATGGACGGGGTGCTCGATGAAGGGTTCGCGCTGATGTCCGGGGCGCGCCGGTCGACGGCTATCGAGCGAGTCCCGGGCTACGCGCACGCGATCCTCGCTTCGTGGGGGTTCGCGCCGGGTGAGCTGCTCGTCATCGTGAATGCCTACGGCATCAACGCCGCCACCGTGGACGCGGCCCAATACTGCCGCGACCACGGAATCACCTCCGTCGCCGTGACCTCAGTCTCGCTTCAGCGCGCGTTGCCACCGGATCACCCGGCACGGCACCCGAGCCGGAGCAACCTCTGCGACATCGCCGACATCGTCATCGACTCCAAGGTCCCGATGGGCGACGCCGTCGTCCGCGTGCCGGGAGTGGACGAGCGAATGGGCGCGACGTCCACCTTCGCCAACGCGTTCGTCATGAATGCGCTGATGATGGAGACGGGTGCCGAGCTGGCGCGGGAGGGCGAGCCCGTGCCGGTGTGGAGGAGTGGCAACAGCCCCGGCGGCGACGAGGCGAACAAGAGCCTGCTGGCGCAGTACGCATCGCGGGTCCGGAAGCTGTAATGCACGACCGACCACAGGGCGCCGCGGCATCCGACACAGGCACCGTTCCGTCACCGACGCACTCGATCGAGGGGTATCTCGCCGAGTCGGGGAGCCCGGTCTGCATTCGATGGCAGGAAGGAACCGTCACCAGCATCGAGCCAGTCGACACGGCCCCCCCCATGTGGGTCTCGGCCGGCCTGATCGACCTCCAGGTCAACGGCTACGGTGGCCACGACTTCAGCGCAGCGGAGGACGGGCCAGCCGAGGTGGTGGCTGCGGTGCGGGCGCTGTGGAACCACGGCGTGACGCGCCTCTGCCCGACCATCTGCACCGACTCCGAGGACGCCATGCTGCGGTCCCTGGAACAAGTCGCCGCGGCCCGCAGGCTCGACGCGCTCGTCGCCCACTCGATCATGGCGATCCACGTAGAGGGGCCACACATCTCGAGCGAGGACGGCCCGCGCGGGGTCCATCCGCTGGCCCACATTCGTCCCCCGGACCTCGCGGAGTACCGACGCTGGCAGGCCGCGGCCGCCGGCCTCATCGGTATCGTCACCCTGGCGCCGGAGCTGCCGGGTGCCCTCGACTACATCGAGGCGCTCTATTCGGAGGGTACCGTGGTGTCGCTCGGGCACACGAACGCGACCGGCGGTCAGATCCGTGCGGCGGTCGAGGCCGGCGCCTCGCTGTCCACGCACCTGGGCAACGGCGCACACGCGTCGATCCGGCGTCACCCCAACTACATCTGGGAGCAGCTTGCGGAGGACCGCCTCGCGGCGACCTTCATCCTCGACGGGCGGCATCTCCCGGGGGCGGTGGCCCGAAGCATGCTGCGGGCCAAGGGCACGGCCCGGAGCATCGCGGTCAGCGATGCTGTCGCGCTCGCCGGCATGCCGCCGGGGCGGTACCGGGGGTTTGGCACCGACCTGGAGCTGACCCCGGACGGGCGGCTTGTGCTGGCGGGAACCTCGTATCTGGCCGGCTCCACCGGGACCGTGGAGCAGTCGATCACCATGGCCATGCGACACGCTGGGCTCTCGCTCGCCGACGCCGTCCGGCTCTCGACATCCAACCCGGCCGCGCTGCTCCCACCGAACCTTGTCGGCGGCAACGGGCACGTCCGAGTGGGCGGGACGGCGGATCTCGTCGCGTTTCGACTTGATCCGGATACCGGTGACGTCCAGGTAGAGCAGACGGTCGTCGCTGGGACGACGGTCTTCCGGCGGTCGACTGCGACCGCCGGTGCAGCAGGGGCAGAACGATGACGGGAGAGGGACGGAGCCAGCGGGGTGATCGACTGACGGTGATCGCGGCGGACACCGCGGACGACGCTGCCCGGGCGGCGGCTGCCGGGGCGGCCTCGCTGCTTCGCGAGCTGCTACGGAAGCAACCGAGGGTCCGGGCACTGTTCGCTGCGGCGTTGAGCCAGGAGGCGTTCCTGGGACGGTTGCGCGCCGAGGCGGGGATTGCATGGTCGCGCATCGACGCCTTCCAGCTCGACGAGTACGTCGGCCTGCCCATCGGGCACCCGGCGTCGTTCGGCCAGTGGCTGCGGCACCGGCTACTTGGCGCCGTGGATCCGGGCAGCGTTGCCCTGTTGAACTGCGCAGCCGACAACGCCGAGGCCGAATGTGCCCGATACGCTGGCTTGCTCGCCGGGGCGACGACCGACATCGCGTTTCTGGGCGTGGGCGAGAACGGGCACCTCGCGTTCAACGATCCGGCCGTCGCCGACTTCGACGACCCACTCATGGTCAAGGTCGTGCCCCTGGACTCCGTGAGCCGGCACCAGCAGGTGCACGACGGAGCCTTCGAGCGCGTGGAGCAGGTGCCGCGGCAGGCCATCACGGTCACCATTCCGCGGATCTTCACCGCGCGGCACGTGGCTGTGCTCGTGACCGGCGCTCGCAAGGCGGCGGCCGTCGCCGCCATGCTTGATGGACCGGTCTCTCGAGACTGCCCGGCGAGCTTCCTGAGGCGGCACCCCGACGTCCGGATCTACGTCGACCAGGGGGCGCTCTCCAACCTCCCGCCCAACTCGCCAGGGCCGACCCCTGCCTCTCCCGCAACTGTCGGCGGAGAGCACGGCCTCTGCGGAGAGCATGGCCTCTGGGGTGCCTGACCGACGCGTTCACGCAGATCGTGGACGGGCGGGAGCGTTGCCCTGCGCGAGATCGCTCATGCCGATCCGACGTGCCGTGCAATCTCCGATTCGGTGCGCATCTGTGTCGCCCCGCAGGACTCCCGCACGACCAGCGTTGTCGGAAGCATCACGCGAGCGGGCCCACGGGAGCTGTCACGGAGCCGCTCGAACAGGAGCGTGATCGCCTGTTGACCTGCCTCCTGGATCGGTAGGCGCACCGTCGTGAGCGCAGGCATCAGGAGCGGCGCAAAGGGCTGATCATCCACCCCCACAACGGCCACATCTCCCGGGACACGAAGGCCCCGGCTCTGCACCGTCCGCATCACGACGGCAGCCACGCTGTCGTCCGAGGCGATGACCGCCGTCGGTGGGGTCGGCACGGACAGCAGCTGCTCCGCGGCAGCCTGCCAATCGGCCGGACCTGCCGTGTAGTCGGCTGCAGCCACGTAGTCGTCGATGAACGCATGCCCGCATTCAGCCAGCCCGAACCGGTAGCCCTGGAAACGCTCATCGGTTCCCTTGCGATCGGAGGGACCACGCAGGAAGGCGATCCGTCGGTGGCCCAGGCGATGGAGATGCTGGACCGCGGAAGCGATCCCCTGCGTGTTGTCCCAGGTGATCCGGTCGAAGGCTCCTCCGCTGCCCGAACGGTTGATGCTTACCACCGGAATGGAGCTGGCCAACCTGTCGAGCAGGCTGTCATCGCGGTAGTCCGACGTCGACAGGAGGACGACGCCTTCGACTTCCTTCTCCTGCAGGAGATCGAGCGCGTTCTGTTCTTCGTTGGCCGTGGACGCATGGCAGAGCAGGACGTTGTAGTTGGACTGCCGCGCCACCCGTTCGATGACGCTCACAGCGCTGAAGAACAGTGGCGTGGCGATCTCCGCGATGACGAGGCCGATCGTCGCCGTCTGGCGTATGGCCAGGCTGCGGGCCACCTGGCTTGGGTGGTAGCCAAGTGCACGCGCGGCCTCCAGCACACGGATCCGCGTTGCGGGTCGCATGGCGTCCGTGCGGTTGTTGAGAACGTTGGAGACTGTCGTGATCGACACGCCGGCCAGCCTGGCAACTTGCTCGATCGTTGCGCGTCGGCGCTTCTGTTCCAACCCTGGCCACCGTGAGTGTATCGGTCCAGTAAAGCGATTTCGAAACGATACCAGAACGGACCGCGACGTCAATGGTAGGTTATCTTGAGCGGGCATCGCGGGCCTTCCGCGTTGCTGCGTTGACGGAGCGCTCCCTTCAGTGTAGCGTTTCAGTGAACTCCACAACCAAGTCCCCTGGCCACTGACGGCCAGTTGAGCAAGGGAGGCGCTGCGAACATGCCGCGCTTGCCGCGTCGCCATCCATGGAGTCATGCGGGTGGACCATGGTCGTCCCCGCGTGAGACGTGCCGGTCACCGAAGGGCCGGCCTGTGCTCGCCACCGCCGCGGGTATGACGGGGAGCGACGCGCGATGACTGGCGAGACACAGAGCGGCACGGCGCTGTTCGACCTGGGCGGCCACGTCGCGGCGGTGATCGGCGGCACCGGGGTGCTGGGCGGCGCGCTGTGCCACGGCCTCGGTTCGGCCGGGGCCGCCGTCGCGGTGCTGGGCCGCTCGCGCGAGCGGGCCGACGAGCGGGTCGCGGCCCTGCGGGCGCAGGGCGTGGAGGCCGCGGCGGTCCTCCTCGACGCGGGCGACCTCGCCTCCGTCCGAGACGCGCGCCGGCAGATCGAGGAACAGCTCGGGCCGGTCGACATCCTGGTCAACGCGGCGGGCGTCAACAGCTCGACGCCGTTCTTCGACATCGGGCTCGAGGAGTGGCACGCCATCCTCGACGCC
>JAJYJR010000903.1 GCA_021789355.1 Chloroflexota bacterium
ACATCCTACGTTGGGCACGTAGAATATTGTCATGTTGAAGACGCTCTCACCGGTGGCTCTCCGGCTGCTTGCCGCGGTCGAGCAGCGGCGTGACGGGCTGCGCCTTACAGATCTGGCGCGGGCGGCGGATGCCCCACTTTCAAGCGCTCAGACCGCGGTCGCGGGCCTTCTGAGTGATGGGATCTTGGAGCGCCACGGACCGATGTACCTGCTGAGTGAGCTCGGCCGACGCGCCTCCGAGCCGCTGCTCGAACTCGGCGTCCGCCGAGGGGGCATGCCGTTGATCGCCGCGGCCCTGCGCGCTTCCAACGCAGTCGAGTTCGCGTCAAAGGACGCGGAAGGATTGCTCGTGGTCCTGCGGTGGGATGCGGAGCCGGCCGACGAAGTCCTCCTGGACCGAATGCTCGCACGCTCCGACCAAGTCGTAACGACGCTCGGTCACGATGACCTACGGGAGCGACTCCTCGATGATCGAAGCCTCGCCGAGCGCGCGCAGCGCGGCGTTGTCGCGGTGGGATCGGTTGACCGGACGTTCCCCGACCCCTTCAAGCACGGAGACCCTGGCGCGCCACTCTTGGGCCGACTGCATCCGTCGGTCCGTCAGCCGTCTCAGCACGCCCTCCGGCGTATCGCACGGGAGCATGGCCTGGCGGAGATCCGCGTCTTCGGGTCCGCCGTGCACGCCGACTTCCGTCCCGACTCCGACATCGACGTGATGGTCCGACACAAGCGCGGTCAGCGCTGGTCGCTGAGCGATGCATTCGGAATCCGGCGCGAGCTCGAGGCGATCGTCGGGCGTGACGTCGACGTGCACGAGGCTGAAGCGCTGCGCGATCCAGTCCGGCAGCGGGCCGAGGAGCAAGGGGTGGTCCTGTATGCAGGATCGTGACCGCGATCAGCTCAAGCGCTTGATCGAGCACGCCGAGGCCGCTCGCGCGTATGCACGGGCGGGTGGTGCGAGGTGGTGGACGGATCAGCTCACTCGCGATGCGGTGATGATGCGAATCGCCCAGATCGCGGAAGCAGCCAAGCGAACGTCTCCCGAGGCCCTCGCCGAGGTCGAGGGCGTGGCTTGGGCTGAGATCCGGGGCATGAGGACCAGGATCGTCCACGACTACGACAAGGTCGATCTGGCGATTTTGCGGCAGACCGTCGCAGAGGATCTGGACTCACTGATCGCGAACGTGCGCAAGGTGATCTCGTAGCGCCGTCGCGGAACAGATGACTCCGCGGGTGGTCGCCTGACGACGACCGCCCCGAGGAGTGACGGTAGTGGAAGCGCGAAAGGACCGTCTCCAGCGTCGATCTTCACGATCCGCCGACGATTGAGGGCCTGGCTGCTGCCGAGCGCTTCGAGGGTCTCGTCGGGAGGCACGGTGGTGATGTCGGCCCGCTTGCCGACTCCAGGATCCGGACCATCAGGCCTCCGATGAGGACCCAGGGCAGTCCCTCAAACAGCCCGCTTACGTCACGCGCCAGGCGCCAGAGGGCAGCCTCTTCGTCGCCGAAACGCTCACGCCCCGGACCGGCCCCACCCGACGGGCGCTACCCCGTGCTCGGGCGGCGCCACACCCCGTCGTCGTCGCGCACGTGCCCCGGCGCTGTGCCTGCGGGCGGGCCGACGCGCGTGGCCGGAGCCCCGTTCCCTTGACGACCCACTGTCAGAAGCGTACTGTTTTCGGTACGGTACAGACAAGAGGCCATCGATGCTCGCGAACACCTACCGGCGACAGCTCCACGAACGTGCCCTCGAGCAATACGGCTACGTCACCATCCGGGATGCGGCCGATCTCGGCATCCCGCCTGTCGAGGTCCGCAAGATCGCCAGGCGCGGCGGCCTCACGCATGTCGCCCGAGGTGTCTTCCGGTTCGACGACATCCCGCACAGCGGTCTCGAGCCGTTCATGGAAGCCGTACTCCGTGTCGGAGAGGGCGCCTTCCTCACCGCGGATGCCGTGCTCTCCATGCACGACCTGGGACTGGTAAACCCCCGACGCATCCGGGTGGGAACTCCCGCACGCGTCCGGTCCGCCGTGCCGGCGACCATCCAGGTGGTCCAGCGGAAGATCGACCCGAAGGATCTGACCGAGTACGAGGGCATCCCGGCCACGACGATCGCACGGGCCCTGCTCGATGCCCGCGGGCTCGTGATGCGCGAGCGGCTTCTCGACGCGGCCCGGGAAGCGATGCGACGCGGCCTCATGCTGCGACGGGAGGGCGAACGGGTGATCGGCGAGCTCGAGGCTGTTCCGTGAGCGAGCCGCGGTCCAAGCCGCCCGCGGTTTCTGCGGCGTTTGCACGGGGAGCACGCTATCGGGCGGTGCGGGCCGTTTCCCTGCGTAACCACCACCCGGGGACCGGTATCCGCGGATCGCGCCGTCTCGCCGTCCGACGGGGCCGTCTCGCCGCTCGCCGGGGTCCCACCGGGCGGCCCGATGCGGCACCCGCGCGGTCATTCACGCTCGCGCGGGGCAACATCCTGCACAACGTTCCCGCCATGGTAGATACGCAGGAACTGCCGGTCCGATGCCGGTCCGGCGCCACTGCCGGTCCGTCGCCAGCGACCCAGTCGGATCGCTTGAGCGATCGCGTCAATGGATCGAGGGGCTGCTCGAGCGCCGACCCGACGGCGAACGGTGGCTCCGCCAGTGGCTCGACATCATCGACCGTGGGCCCGAGGCCGTGATGCGCGTCATGACCTCGACGGACCCACTCGCCC
>JAJYJR010000904.1 GCA_021789355.1 Chloroflexota bacterium
GATCGCCTGGCGCCGATCGTGCCGAAGTACGAGTACATCATCGTCGACACGCCGCCGACCCTCGGGCTCATCACCGTGAACGCGATGGTCGCGGCGACCCACCTGCTGATCCCGATCCAGTCCTCGTACTTCGCCCTGGAGGGTACCGACGACCTCCTCGAAACCGTCGAGAAGATCAAGGTCCGCGCCAACCCCGACCTGCAGCTGCTCGGGGTCCTCATCACCCTGCACGACCGCCGCACCGTCCTCGCCCGCGACATTCACGAACGGATCGCGCAGGTGTTCGGCGACAAGGTGTTCCAGACCTCGGTGACCAAGTCCGTGCGTCTCGAGGAGAGTCCTGCATATCGCACCTCGATCTTCGAGCATGCGCCTCAGTCCAGCGGCGCGCTCGAGTACTACGCACTCTGCGAGGAGGTCATGGCCCGTGTCTAGCCGAAAGGGTTTGCCCGATTTCCGCAAGATGCGGCACGACCGCCACTTCGTCGAGGAGCTCGCGAACCAGTCGGTGACCGCGGTCGGGGTCATGCTTCCGACAGACCGTATCGAGACCAACCGGGAGCAGCCGCGCTCCAACCTCGGCGATCTTGTCGAGCTGACGGCCTCGATCCGCGCGCGCGGCGTGCTCGAGCCGCTCCTCGTTCGACCGCTGCCGGGCGGCCGCACCTACCAGTTGATCGCCGGCGAGCGGCGCTTCCACGCTGCCGTCGAGGCCGGCCTCGAAGAGGTCCCGTGCATCGAGATGGCGGTCACCGACCAGGAGGCGCTCGAGCTGGCTCTCGTCGAGAACCTCCAGCGCAGGGACCTGTCGCCGTTCGAGGAGGCCGAGGGCTACCGCACGCTCGTGGAGAAGTACGGTTACACCCACGACCGGGTCGCGGCGGCGGTAGGGAAGTCCCGCCCCACGGTCACCGAGGGTCTCAAGCTCCTCGCGATCCCGCCTGCGATCCAGGACCTCTGTCGGCATGCCGACATCACTGCGAAGTCGATGCTCCTGCTCATCGCCCGGGCCGGTAGCATCGACGAGATGGAGCGCCTCGTCCAAGAGATCGCGGAAGGCCACCTCGATCGCGAAGCCGCCCGCCTGGTGGCGCAGACACCGGGGGTCCCGACCCGAAGCGCCGACGATCCGAGTGACGATCCGGTCCCGTCCGGACCCGCCCCCGCCGGGGGAGCGTTCCGTCCACTTCAGATCCGCTTGCGCGCACCGGGCAGCGTCCCGGTCCGCCTCTCCTTGACCATCCGCCAGCCCGGCGTTTCCCGGGACGAGATCATCGCCACCGTCGAGGCGTTCCTGCAGCAGCTGCGGGCGGGCGAACTCGACGACCGCCTCGGCTGACGGCATCGCTCCGGCGACGGTTCGGCGGCGCGCAGGTCTTCGCGCCTCTTGACGGAGACGAGGCGTGGACGGGGAGCGGTTCCATGCGGCCACCGCATATGCCTGCATCGTCAGGCCGTATCTTGTGGGTTGGAATTTAACATAATATATCTTATCGGACATACGAGACGGGACGCGGGCTGCGGAATTCGACCCGCCTGTGGAATACCCTGTTGAGGAATCGCGACCGGGCCCGCCCGTGCCGGGATTGGCAATTCCCCTCCGCTCCCGTACCATCTCCGGGTGATGCGCGGACCTCGTCGCTTCGTCCTCGGACGTGCCCTGGCCAAGGAGATGCTGCCGACGCTCCTGATGGCTGCCAGCGTGAGCACGTTCCTCCTGCTCATCCGCGCCCTGTTCGTCGTGGCCGATCTCTTCATCTCCCGCAGCGTCGGTACCGGCACCGTGGTGAGGCTGCTGGTCCTCGGCGTGCCCAACATCCTGGCGCTGACGCTGCCGATCGGCACGTTGTTCGCGGTGCTCATGACCTCGGCTCGTTGGGCCGCCGACTCGGAGCTGGTCGCGATGCAGGCGTGCGGCGTGCCGTTGCGGCGGGTCGCCCTCCCCCTGATCGTGATGGCGGGTTTGGTCTTCGTGGCCGATGCCGGCCTCACCCTGGCGGTGATGCCGCAGGCCAACGCGCAGCTCTCGCAGCTCACGCGCAAGGTCGCGCTCTCGGCGGCCAACGCCGCGATCGAACAGCGCGTCTTCGCCGAGGACTTTCCCAACCAACTGCTCTACGTCGACAAGATCGACCGCGGCACCGGCCGCTGGCACGGCATCTTACTGTTCGACAACAGCAACCCCGACCAGGAGAGCCTCGTCACCGCCGACTCGGGGAGCCTCGTCATCGACCCCCACGACGGCAGCGCCTGGCTCAACCTGCGCGACACGACGACCCACCTCCTCCGTCCCAACGAGCCCGACTCGTACCGCAAGAACGACAACAACGAGCTCCGCATCCGTTTGCGGCAGGCTCAGACCGGGAGCGGTCATCAGCAGACCCGTCTCGGCGTCCGTGAGACGAGCTCAGAGGAGCTGCTGCAGCGCGCCGAGAACGGGGCCGCCACCGGTCAGACCGCCGACCTTGCCCGCGAGGCGCGCGTCGAGCTGAACAAGCGCGTGGCGATCCCCGCCGCCGCCGTCGTGTTCGCCCTGGTCGGATTTCCGCTCGGGATCCGGAACCGGCGCGGGGGCAAGGGCTACGGGCTCACGGCCTCGGTGGCGCTGGTGGTCGCCTATTACGTCCTGCTCAACAACGGCGAGCTCCTCGCGACCGGGGGCAAGGTTCCGGTCGCGGTCGGCATGTGGCTGCCCAACCTCGCCCTCCTGCTCCT
>JAJYJR010000905.1 GCA_021789355.1 Chloroflexota bacterium
CGCGCACGGTATCATCCCCGACCGTCGGGCGTCCTGGCCGAGGGACGCGGCGACCGTCGAGACCGTCGCGCGTCGTCGTCGCCGCGGCCACCCCCCGTTCGTCACGGCCGCCGACGCAGATCGTCAGGTCCCGCGCGGCCGCGACGCCGGGGCACCCTGGCTCACGCGATCGACAACACCCGCCGGGGGTTCTGGATGGTCATCCGCTCGATCGCGTCGCCGGGGACTCCTGCTGCACGGAGACGGGGCAGGTACGTCTCCTGGAGGTAGGTGTACCCGTTGCCGCCGAACGCGTGAAGCTGCAGCGTGTGGCAGACGTCCTGGGATAGCAGCAGGCGATCCACGTGCCCGCGATCGAGCAGCTCCCGCAGGAGTTGCGCGCCACGAGGCTCCATGGCCGCGTCCACGCGCGAGAAGTCCATCCCCAGGAAGTCGAACTCGATCGAGGCGCCGCGCTCGAGCAGCGCCAGGTGGTACTCGAGGTATGGGTACGAATCGACGTGGCCGATCACGATCCGGGCCGGATCTAGCCCCTCCTCGAGGAGCACGCTGACCTGGACCAGCCCCACGGCCGACTGGGCGGCGTGCGTGGTGACGGCCATGCCGGTGGCCTTCGCGGCGCGCGCGACCGCCCGGAAGACCCGCTCCTCCTGGGCGGACATCCACGGCTTGTCGGTGCCGATCTCGCCGATGATCCCGGGCCGGATGCCGGTGTCGCCCACGCCCTCGTAGAACTCCCGGATCAACTCGTCGGCCAGGTCGTCCACGGGCCGGCGGTCGATCAGCGCCTCGGGCGGGTAGTACGCCTCCCGATACCAGCCGGCGCCCATCACGATGGGCAGCCCGGTCCGCTCCGAGAGGCGGCGCAGGCGGGCCGCGTCACGCCCCAGGCCGTGGTTGGTGACGTCGACCAGGCAGGTCCCGCCCAGGTCACGGAACCGCTCGAGCTCGGGGGCGATGACGTCCTCGTCCCGGATGAGCTCCCAGTAGTCCCAGCGGTTCTGGATGTGCCAGAGCTCGAGGCCGGTGTGCTCGTGGGGCAGCGTGAATCCGAGCCGGCCGGCGGGGATCCTCCCGGTCACTGTCTGGACGAAGGGGCCAGTTCCTGGATCATGCGCCGCGGCGGGTGCGGGGAGATGGTCGAGCATGGGGAGATCATCGCCCACCGGTGGGGCCCGCCGCTCGGTGCCGGGGACACCGGGCAGGGTGGGGAGCCGGCTGCATGAGCCGCACGCGGCGGTTCAGCGACGCACGCGCGCCATGTCGCCCCCGACCACCCGCTCCACATCGTCGCGCGTCACCATGCTGGTTTCGCCCGGCGTCGTCATGGCGAGCGCCCCGTGCGCCGCTCCCCACTCGACCGCCTCCTCCGCAGGCATGCCCGCGAGGAACCCGTAGGCGAGGCCAACGACGAACGAGCCCCCCGCGATGCGATCTCATGGCGGCCGTGTTCGACCGCGTGGGAATCTGGGGCCACTTCGTGACCGGGCCGCGGTCGGTCTGCTGATGGACTCCGAGCCCATCTGCAATCGTCGCCTGTCGGGGCCGGCGAACGCGCTGGTCACTGACCCCGGAAGCGCCACGAAATGCAGGGCGGTTCGCACTGTCATTGTCGGGCGATGAGGAGGGATGTTCGGATCACGTTGGGGACCGAGCAGATCGCGTCCAGCCAGGCGGGGCGCCCGGTGGGTTGACGCCCTCACCCGCAACCCAGCTCGCGTGACACAGCGCGCCCAGCGGCGACCAGGAGCGGCGCCAGGGCAGCGACGTAGCCGGGGGACATTCGGATGGAGGGGACGTTGATGCCAAGTGCAGCAACGCAGTGGCCACGACGGTCGAACACGGGAACGGCGAGCCCCCCTGCCTCTGGATTGTGCTCCCCCACGTTGATCGCGTAGCCAAGCCGCGCGACCTCAGCACAGCGCTCCTCCAGCTCGGTCAGCGACGCCGCGGTGCGATCCGTGAAGCGCGGCAGGGGATCGGGCAACCGCTGTCGGCGCTCCGACGGCGTCAGACGCGACAGGAGTACCTTGCCCATCGCGACCGCGTGGGCCGGCACCCGCTCCCCGATCCAGGTGTAGGCCCGCACCTCTCGGGTGCCGTCGACCTTCTCGATGTAGACGATGTCGGCGCCGTCCAGCACCGCCAGGTCGCAACTCTCCCCGGTCTTCGCCACGACCTCGCGCATGCTTGGGAGCGCAACGCTGCGGACCTCGAGATCGGCGATCGCCAGCGCCCCCAGCTCCCATAGCCGCAGTCCGAGCCGGTAGCGCCTGGTCTCCGGATCCTGCCGCAGCCAGCCCAGTTCGACCATGGCGTGCGCGAGTCGGTGCGTGGTGCTGCGGTCGACTCCGATGCGCGCGGCAAGCTCTGAGGCACCAAGCCACCGGGCGTCCTCGAGGGCGGCCAGCACCTGGGCTGCCTTCGCCAGGGCGCCCGTATAGCGCGGCGTGGCCTCCCCGCCGGCGACCGCGGCTGGATCCGTCTGCCCGTCTGCGCCGCTCGATCGCGGCCTGGATCTCGCCATCACACCACCGCACGCTGGCCCCGGTGTCACGCGGTCGTCACCAGAGGGTGCCGCGCGTTGACACCGGGCGGGTCGCCGCCCTAGCATCGCCGAGCGCACGTTGCCACATAAGCGATGACGTTGTCAAGACGACAACGGATCCCCACATCCAGGAGGCTGCTTCGCGTGCTTGTCGAGCCCGCCGCC
>JAJYJR010000088.1 GCA_021789355.1 Chloroflexota bacterium
CAGCACCGAGGGTGCCACCAACATCCTCTTCCGAAACAACACGGCCGGCACGTTCGGGCAGGATTTCGTAGCCGTTGACGGCAGCCACACCGGGGCCCCCATCAACGGCATCACCATCAGTGCGAACACCATTACGGGCAAGACGCTGTTCACCATCATCGACAACGGAGGAACGGCGCGGATGCAGAACATCGTGTTCACCAACAACAAGAGCACGGTTGCCGGCAATGGGCCGGTGCTCCGCTTCGCCCACATCGACGGCCTGACGGTCACGGGAAACGTTCAGCCGCTGAAGTCAGGGCCCCTCGCCAGCATCACCGACAGCACGGGGGTGACGTATCCCTGAGAGAGCGTCACGGGTCGGCGGAGGGCGCCCGCGGCGGCGCGCTGCCCTGGATCTTGCGCCGCATGACATGCGCACTGGTTTCGCGGACTCGCCTGCCATCGCCTCGGTGACTCCCTGCGTGACCATGACGGCCCGGTGCTCTGTCCAGACGTCGCACGCAGTGGCGAGGTTGCGGCCCGGCCCGCTCGAGCATCTCGATGCGTACGGAGGGATGCCTGGCTCCGGAAGCGTGCGACCGTCACTGATGTGCTTCCGGGTAGCTCGCCGATGATGGACCAGGCGCCTGCGGCCCGTGAGAGGCTGCCCGCGGGTGTTTCGCTGCTCGTCGTGGCGACGGTTTCGCATACGATCCGCCACTTCCTCCTCCCGTACGCGGCGCATTTCCGGGCCCTCGGCTGGAGGGTGGACGCGGCCGCGAGCGGGGCCATCGACGATGGTGCGCTTCGCGAGGCGTTCGACCACATCCATGAACTTCCGCTGTCGAGGTCGATCCTCGATCTGGGAGGGCTGGTGAGGGGCGAACGGGTCGTCTCGGAGGTTCTCGCATCCGGCCCTGACCTCGTTCACGTCCACACCCCGATTGCGTCATTCGTCACTCGTCTTGCCGTGCGTCGAATGTCCGCCGACAGGCGACCGCGGATCGCCTACACGGCGCACGGGTTCCACTTCTATCGAGGTGGACCACCAGTGGCCAACCTGGCCTTCCTCGCGGCAGAGAAGGTCGCAGGCCGCTGGACGGACCGGTTGATCGTGATCAACGAAGAGGACTACGCGGCGGCACAACGCCATCGGCTGGTTGCCCCGAACCGACTCGTGCGCATGCCGGGAATCGGGGTGGACACGGATACGTACTCGCGATCTCGAGTGGACCCGCAGCGTGTCGCTCAGGCCCGGGAGGACCTGGGCATCGAGCCGGCTGCTCCGCTGTTCCTGTCGGTTGCGGAGCTCAGCCGGCGGAAGCGCGGAGGCGACATCATCGAGGCACTGGCCCTCACGCGTCACCGGGAGGCGGCCCTGGTCTTTGCGGGCGACGGCCATGAGCGGGAGCGGCTCGAGAGCCTGGTGAACCGGCGGGGCCTGCGGGACCGCGTCCGCTTCGCCGGCAACGTGGACGACGTCCGGCCCCTGGTGGGCAGCGCGACTGCCCTCGTGCTGGCCAGCGATCGGGAAGGCCTGGCGAGATCGATCATGGAGGCCCTTGCCCTCGAAGTCCCGGTGATCGCGTCGACGGCCCGTGGCAACCTGGAACTTGTCGACTCCGACAGCGGGTTCATCTTCCCGGTTGGCGACATCCAGAAGTTGGCCGAGCGTATGGACTGGCTCCTCGATCACCCAGTCGAGGGGCTCCAGATGGGTCGCCATGGACGTCTGCGCATGGTTGAGAAGTACGAAATGCGCAAGCTCATCCTGCTGCATGAAGACCTGTACCGAGGGATGCTCGCGGAGCGTTGACCCGACGTCCCTGCGGTGCCAACTGTCACCGGATTCGGTGGCGCCGCTGTCCCGAAACCACCCGGCCCCAGTTGTAGCGGCTGTATTGGCATGTACGAAAGTACTAGACTCACGCCGGGCCGCGTCCCCGAGGGAGGTGCCTGAGGAAGGCTGGGCGATTCCGCCGACGTCCCCGGTGCGTCATCGCCCGTCGGGAGGGACGGTCGGATGAGGCGAGCAGTCGTCGCGGCGGTCTTGTTATTGGCGCTGGCGTTTCCGGTTGGTCTCGCCGCCGCCGCCCCACCATCATGGAACCTGATGGGCGGGTACACCGTCAACTTCACATGCACGTCGTCGGGATGCGGCGACACGTACGTCCACACGATGACAATCACCAACAGCGACAACACAACCGGAGCTGTGGCCGGCACTGGCTCCGTCGTTAACTATCCCGACTCGGACTACGCGGTCACCGGCACCATCAGCGGTTCAGATGTCACGCTGGACATCGAGTTCTCAGCCACCGCCCTGCAGATCTACAACCCCTTGCTGCTGACGGGTGCCATCGACTCGTCCGGCCATATGTCGGGCACGGCGGCCGATAAGGCGGGTCGAACCTTCGACTGGGTGACGACGGACGGTGCCGCCACTCCAGTCGCAACCACGGGGACGCTCAGGTTCATCAAGGTCATCGACAACTGGGTTGACGGGCAGGGAACCCCGCCACTTGGCGAGTTCACCCTGACCTATGCGGGCGGTCAGGAACCGGATGCCGTCAGCGGGACAGCCCATGATGGCGACACCCTGACACTGCCGCTCGGCGACTACGTCGTCGGTGAGGAGGTGTCCAGCCTGCCGAGCGACTACGCCGTGCCCTCGGACAGCGTCCGGTGCGTGAACAACCTGACGGACACGAACACGGGCGACGACACGGTTGCCTACTTGACCGCCGCCGCCCCTGACTGGACCTGCACGGTGCACAACCTCTACAGCGTGCCGATCTTCCAGAAGGTGATCGTGGGTGGCTCGGCCTCGCTGAGCGACTTCACGTTCACGATCGCGCAGGGTGACGTCGTCACGACCATCCCGGGGTCGGAATTGGAGCCGTCGGCGGACGGCAGGACGGGGACGTACTACGGTGGCGCACTGGTCGGCTCGTACACCATCACGGAGACGATCGCACCGCCGCGATACCGGGCCACCTACGACATGAACGGCCTGGTGAAGTCGACGAACTGCTCGTGGGTCGCGGATTCGATGGCGTATGAGGCGCCCCCGACCTGCGTGATCACGAACACGTATGCGTACGCGCCTCCGCCGCCCGCCCCTGTCGCGCCCCAGATTGCGCTGGCGGTGAGTGCGAGCCCGACGTCGCTCGTTGGAAGCGGCAGTGTCACCTACACCTACAGCGTCACCAATCCGGGGTCAGTGGCCCTGAGCGCGGTTTCTGTCGCCGACACCACGTGCATCCCGGCCTACGTCTCGGGTGACGCGAACAGCGACGGCCTCCTCCAGCCCGGGGAAACGTGGATCTACACCTGCACGGCGACGCTGTCCGTCAACACGACGGACGCGGCCAAGGCCACGGGTACGGGCAATGCCATGTCGGCCAGCGCCAGCGCGGCTACCACGGTGACCGTGACGGCCGCCCCCGTCCTGACGCCGGTCATCCTTTCCGACGGGATCGCTGCGGGGGTCAACCGTGGGACGAGCGGCTTCGGGGCCCGCAGCGTCGTGGTGCCCCCCAACCTCTACGTGACGGTTCTCGGTCGCACGAGCCCAACCCTCGCGGGTTCGCTCGTCGAGATCTGGGTTCAGTCGAAGACCAGCGGCTGGCATTCCCTGACGTTGCGGCGCGTGGCGGCCGACGGCACCGTCCACTACTTCGCGCGGGTCAACGGCTGGACCGCGTACTGGGTCAAGTTCCCGGGCGATGCCACCCATTCCCCCGCCGGTAGCCACGGCAGGGTCGCGACCAACCCGCGCTGACGGAAGGCCTGGACGCCGCGGTGGAGCCCCCCGGACGACGAGCAACCCCGGCGCGACACGACGAACACACCTGAGTTGCCTGTCGAAAGTGATCCGCGGTTCGCTGGTCATGGTCTGCTCGAGCTCGGGCCAGGTACGTCCGTGGGCGCTTCAGGCGGCTGAGTTGCGGCCACCCGCGCGAGAGTTGCCGGCCATCGGGAGGCCAGGTGGCCGGCAACTTGGCTGTCGACGCTCCACTGCAGACCGGCACCGAGCAGGACCCAGAAGAGGATGATCGCCGGGTAACTGAAGGGAGTCTGTGTCACCCCAGCGACGGCGATCAGTGCCGCGACCATCCGAAGAGCCTGGCGGTGCCTGAATTCGCCCACGGTCAGCGACGCTCCGATGAGCAACACCAACGTGGTCACATACGGCACGGAGCCCTGAGCGAACGCACGGAACCAACTGCTGTCCACGGCAGTGCCGAGGAGCAGTTCCGGCGAGCCCCACGTCCCCCAGGGGTAGACGGCGTTGAGATCAACCACCTTCGCCCAGTATTGAAGGCGTCCGGCGAGGTTTGGATCAGCCCCAGTACCTTGTGTCAGTACCCGGAGCATGGCCCCGAAGCGGTCCCCCAGCTCCCCTGGGGGACCGAGCACCAATGCCACCGAGATGGCGAGGAGCCCCGCCAGTCCGAAGTAGAGGACGGCCCTGATGGTTCCGGTGCTCAGACGGCCGCGCGCGACCGAGAAGACGCCACCTGCGACCAGCGCCGCCGCGAGTGCTACCGTGGCCCCGCGCGACTGGCTCAACAGCAGCGTCAGGATGCCCATGGCGATCCCAACCGCACGCAGGCGACGCGGAAGCATCGACCAGCCGAGGATGACAGCGAACCCGGCCCACAGGCCGAGCTCGTTGGGGTTGAGGTAGAGGCCGGTGCTCCTCGCCTGCACGAACGTGCTCAGGTCCACCAGCGACAGGTCCCATTGGTGAAGTGGGGTGAACAGCTGCCAGCCAGGCCCCTGAGACAGAAAGACCATCTGGCCCGCGGCGTATGCGAGCTGAAGGACGATCGCCAGGAGGAGCCACGGCCACCATGAGCGGCCCTCTGCCTCGGAAGCCGCCGCGCCCATCACGAGGAAGGAGAGCGCGGTCGTCGCGTCCGTCAGCGACAACAGCGTCCGCTCCGGGTACCCGTTGAACATGACGCCGAGGACTGGAAGCAGGGCGGTCAGGGCGAGGTATGGGATGACGCCCAGCACGAAGGCGGGGTGGGCGACGAACCCGAGGCTGCGTCGCGTTCCGTACCGCACGACGGTCGCCACGGCGGCCAGCGGAGCCAGGATGACCAGGAGTGGCAACACGCCCCGGCCACCGGTTGCGACGCCGAGCTGAACCCGGTTTGCGAGCACGGAGCAGGCGAGCGCGAACGGGATGATCAGCGTCGATCGGGGCGCCCTCGCGCGATCGACGCTACCGACGAACGAGGCCGATGAGGATCGCATGCGTCTGCGCTGCTGCAGAATCCCAGGAGTAGCTGTCGACCGCCGCGTCACGGGCGCGCTGCCCCATCTGTCGGGCGAGGCCAGGGTCCGAGTCGAGGGTCGCGACGGCGGCTGCGATCGCCGCGGGGTCGCCAGGGGGCACTACCAGGCCACATCCGCGACCCGACACGATGTCTGCCTGGCCGGGCAGGTCGGTGACGATCACGGGAACCCCGGCTGCCATGGCCTCGAAGAGCTTGAGCGGCACCACGCCGGTATGCGAGAGGTCCCCCCCTGCCTTCGGTGAGATCGCCCCGAGGCTTCTTGCCACGATGCCGGGGACGTCTCGATGGCGAACGCGACCGAGGTACGTGAGCCGGGGCTCGATTCGGGACCTCGCGCGGACGGTTTCCGCAAGGACACCGTCTCCGATGACAACCAGCGAAACGTGCGCCGGCCATGCCGGACGATCCAGGGCGTCGAGCAGACTCTCGACCCCCTGCCATCTCGCCAGCGTGCCGGTGAAGCTCACGAACCTCTGCGGCAGCACGGTCGGCGAAGTCGCCGTCGGGGTGAACCGCTCAGTGTCGGCTCCGTTCGGAACCACGTAACAACGTCTGGCCCCGCGTTCCCGTGCCCAGCGTGAGAGCTCTGGAGTCACGGCGATCACTGCGGTGCTGAGCCGCATCTGCCAGTCGACCGACGCCATGAGCAGCGGAAGCAAGGGACGCACCTGGGGCCAGGACGAGAGCACGTCAGTCCCTCCGCCGTTCAACTCCCAGGCCACCGGCACGTGCATGAGTCGAGCCCAGATCACCGCCGGCAGTGACGCGAAGTGCCCACGCACGTAGAGGATCTCGGGACGATCGCGCCGCAGCATGAGCCGCCCCTGCGTGGCGAGACCGTCGAACAGGCGCCGGACCGGCCCGCGGACCCCGCGGCGTTCGGGCGGGTGCCAGAGACTCGTTCGCCAGCCTCGGGACGACAGGCCCCGGAGAATGCCCATCACGTGGGTGTGGCTCGCCGTGCCTTCCGTTGGAAGCTCCAGGCACAGGTACCAGAGCGACCGATTGTCGCTCGCCCCGGCAGTGCCTCTCATGCCCTGATCCTCAGCACATCGACGAGACGGCCGACGAGCCTGGCCTCGCCGAACTCTTCCACTGCGTACTCGCGACCGGCGAGGTTGGGACTCAGCCGACCAGTGGCGTGCGCATCACGCAGCTCCGCGAGTGCTTCGGCCAGGTTCTCGGCCGATGGGGGCGAGACCGTGCGCACGAACGGCACCTCGTGCGTGTAGATGACATGACGAGCGTTGAGCAGGCCCTCGACCACCGTGGCTCCGAAACCATCGTGGCGGGGGATCCGAACGACCACGGTTGAACGTGCGTACGGCGCGGCCATGTCGCCAACCCAACCCTGCCAGCTGACATTGTTCGGCGCGGATGGAGCAGTTTCCCCGCGGCTCCCGACCACCTCGAACTCGATGTCGGGCAGGCGGCGTGCCGCTTCGAGAATCGTCCCGCCACCGTAGAAATCGAAGCGATCTGCCGGCAGGTAGGTGAGCACGTGGAACTGCGGCGGGAGCGGCGCTGCCATCGGTGGCGGGTGATACGGCTGAGGAACGTGAGCCGTGTTCGCCTGAAGGCCGACCGTCTCGAGCTCGGCCGCCAGCCATGGCGCATCGGCAATGTGAAGATCGTCCCGGGCCGCCCGGAAGATCGCCTGTCGAAGGGTGCCGGCGTGGGCCTCCTCGATCGTATTCAGGACGTCTGTGCCGAGCCAGTAGTGGCACGGCACTGCCGTCGAGAGCGAGCGCCGCAACACGGACCAATACGCATCGAACAGCCGGCCCCTCGCGGTCGACGCACCCACCCTGTATCCAACGCGCATGAGGACGAGACCGTCCGGGCGCGGCCGCGTCGCCAGCAGTCGGGCGTAGCCACCCTGCGGGACGTACCTGGCCCGCACGTCGCCTGCGTGGGCATTGAGAGCCCGTGCGATGCGGGTCCCCCAGTACGGCTGCCCGAGGATCAGCACGCTAGTCATGCGAACCGGACAGCAGCGCCCTCGGCTCGGGGGAGAGGAGTGCCGCAAGGCTGAACGCGATGCCCCAGCCGAGCACGCACGCCACGAGAACGGCTGCGGAGTCTGGCGTCGCCCACTGGACGAGAACGACAAGACCCAGGGACGGCATCGTCAAGGCTACGATCCGGCCCGAGGGCCGAAGCAAGTCTCCGAGGCTCACGGACGCCACGCGGAGGAATCGCCAGAGCGCCGCGATCTCTTCCAGGACGGACACGGACGACAGCACGATGATCCCGACGGTCAGCGAATGCAGCAGTGCGCCGATGCTGAGCGAGCCGACCTTCAATGCCAGTTCGGCGACGGTGAAGGCGAGACTCTCGCGTTCCCGCCGTCCCACGAGCAGGAGCGTGCTGATCGGGCTGGCCACGCTCCACAGCAGCAACCACGGGGCCATGATCTGGGCGTAGTGGCCCGCCTGCACCCACTGGTTGCCGAGAAACGCCTGGATCAGCGTGGAGCCTGCCACCATGACGACGGTGTAGGTCGGGATGGCGAACGCCAGCAGCGAGACGGTCAGGTTGCGGGCCAGATCGTGGAGCCTCTGTGGATCCGACCTTCTGAATGACGCCTCGCCGAAGAACACCTGGCTGACCGCAGCGGCGACCAGCGACGCAGGCAGGATCAGCACCCGATAGGCGAGGTAGTACTGGCCTGAGGATGGCAGACCAAAGAGGCCCGGGATGAGCAGGAATGGGACCTGGAGCGCCAGCGCGTTCACCAGGGATGCGGCCGTCATGAGGCGGGCGAACCCCCAGCGCTCGTGGGCGGCCCGCCAGAGGGCCCCACGCGACAGGGTGGTCGACCTCAGGCTGGTCCACACGGAGCGGATCAGTTGCTCCATGCCGAGGGCCTTGCCCGCGAAGTCACCCAGCAGGAGCCCGAGCGGCCCGGCATGAACGACGCCGAAGGCAGTCTGGCCGGCCGCCTGGGCCACCGCGCCGATCGCCCGCATGCGCCCGAGGGCCGGGAACATGCGAGCGTACACAGCCCATGAAGACAGGGCCTGCGCGACGCTGGCCACGAGGAGCGCCAGGGGAAGGACCCACAGGAGGGGCGCAAGCGGAGCCGCTCCGAGTGTCGCCGCAATCTGCTGGCCAGCCACCAGAACAGCAACCGCCAGGCCGATGCTGGCCGCGGTGCCGAGCACGCCGCTCAGCATGAGAAGGTGCAACGCCTCCGTCGGGTCGCTGGCGATCGGAATCGCGAGGTCGAAGCGGAGGGACGCCACGGCAAGCAGGACCGAGAGCACGGCCGCGTAGACCGCCAGGAGCCCGAAGTCCTCGGGATCGTACAGACGGGACAGCACCGGGGCAGCCAGAACGAGGACCCCCTGGCCGAGGGCCGTCGCTCCTCCCACGACCGCCACGTTCCGGGCGACGCTGCCCAGCCGCAAGCGTGGTCGGCCCTGGGCGAAGAGGCGCCGCGTCATGCTGGTCGGGTTCCGGCAGAGACCGGCAAGGCTCGCGCGGTCTCGCCGGACCGCAGGTCTCGCCCTGCCGGGCTAGGCCGTCCGGCTCGAGTCAGGGCTGGCACTAGCCGGGACCTCGGCAGGGGGACCGTAGTAGCGGGCATAGTCCGCATAGGCCGGCGAGGAGTGCCTGTTCATCACGACCCCGAGCAGATTGCCCTTTGCCTTCTCGACCGCGTCTGCGGCGCGACGGACCGGAGCCCGGCGACCCCTCGCCGCGTCGACCACCAGGAGGGTGCCGTCGAGGAACGAGCTCAGGACAGCGGAGTCCGCGAAGACCTCGAGCGGAGGACTGTCAAACACGACCAAGTCGTACGTGGAGCTCAGGGAGGCCACGACGGAATGCATCCGCTTCGAGCCCAGCACTTCCGCTGGGTTCGGTGGCAACGGCCCGGTGCTCAATACGTGGAGATTGCTCTCCTCCGTCCTCTGCACGACGGTATCGAGGCGTGCGCTGTCGCTCTGGACCAGCGTCGTGAGGCCACGCGTGTTGGGAAGGGCGAAGAGCTCGTGTGCGCCAGGCTGGCGCAGGTCGGCATCAACCAACAGCACGCGACGGCCTCCCTGAGCAAACACCGCTGCCAGATTGGCGGCAGTCACGGTCTTGCCCTCGGACGGCAGAGCGCTGGTTACGAGGAGGGTCCGGATCGGCTGGTCAAGCGATGCGAATTCCACATTTGCGCGCAAGGTCCGGTAGGCCTCCGCGGCCGGAGAGCTGGGGGACTGCACCGCGGCCAGCAGCATCGCTGGACCGCCTCTGCCGGTGCTCATCCGGGCGATCGCACCGAGAGTGGCCAGCCCGACGGCCTCCTGAACCTGATCCGGGTCTGAGATCGTGTCGTTCAGGGACTCTCTGACGAACGCGATGGCGGCCACGAACAGGAACGCGACCATCGCGGCCAGCATCGCGGTCAGGAGCGGGCGAGGTGCGACGGGCGACTCCGGCGTGATGGCCGGCTGCACAACGCTGACGTTGTTGGTGGGACTGCTGGTCGAGGTCGCCAGGAGGGCCGCATAGGTGGACTGGAGAGTTACCAGGCGGCCCTGGAGCGTCTCGAGCGTCGCCTCCTGCGCCGGGGTCAACGAGACCAGCTTGCCAAGGAGCGCGATCTGGGACTGCGTGTCGGTGATCTCGACCTGGATGGCGGCCAGATTCGCGATCACGAACTGTTGGACATCTGAGTGCTGGCCCTGCGGGGCCGCCGAGATGGCGATCAACTCCTTGGAAAGCGTATTGGCAAGGGCGGACGCGCGGACGGGATCGCCGTTCTGGGCGGTGATCGTCAGGACCGCGCTGCCCGACGCCGCCTCAACGGACACGCGGCGTGCGAGTTGCCCGGGCGTTTCAGCGAGCCCCAGCGTGTCGATGACCTTGGCCAAAATCGCAGGGGTGGTGGCCACACTGGCGTACGTCGACGCAAGGTTCTGGGACACAAGCAGCTGGTCGTAGGCAGGACTGACCCCTGATAACGCCTGACCGACGATGAGCGTTGCCTTGGCCTCGAAGACTTTGGGCTGCAGGCCGGATACGTAGTACCCCGCCACGCCGGCAAGCGCAACGCTGGCGATCAGCAGAGGCAACCACGCCCGGACTACCTTGAACTGACGGTGGAGGTCCACCAAGCAGTGCCTCCGTTTGTCGCGGCCTTTAGGCGCAGGCGCGACACGCGATCATGCGCGGCGGATTCCAACTATATGCGACTCCGTGCGAGCGCACGAGGCATTTCCGCGGGGTTCGCCCGATGCGCTGACGTGTTGCAGCAACGTATCATGGCCCTGTCGTATAGAACCGGGGAACAGATCGCCATGCGCCGGATCCCGCTTGCCCAACCTTGGATCGGCGATCGCGAGCGAGAGCTCATCGAGCAAGTACTGTCGAGCGGGGTCCTTGCGCTCGGTCCCTTCGCACGCACCTTCGAAGAGGCCGTCGCGGCAATCGCGGGGCGCCGCTTCGGCGTCGCCTGCAGCAGCGGGACGGCCGGCCTTCACATGGCGATCCGGGCGCTGGATATCGGCGATGGCGACGAGGTCATCACGACTCCCTTCAGCTTCGTGGCGTCGGCCAACTGTCTGTTGTACGAGGGGGCACGGCCCTGCTTCGTCGACATCGACGAGGCGACACTCGGCCTCGACCCGGAGCTCGTCGCCCGTGCTGGCGGTCCCCGAACGAGAGGCGTCCTGCCGGTTCATGTTTTCGGCCGTCCCTGCCGGATCGGGGAGATCGCCGAGATCGCGGAGGCGCGTGGCTGGTTTCTCGTCGAGGACTCCTGCGAAGCCCTCGGGTCGCGAATCGACGATCGCCCGATCGGCTCGTTCGGCGCGGCTTCGGTCTTCGCCTTCTATCCGAACAAGCAGATCACGACCGGAGAGGGTGGCGTAGTCGTCACCGACGATCCGGCGCTCGCCGCGACATTCCGCAGTCTCCGCAATCAAGGGCGCGACGAGGATGGCACGTGGCTCCGACACGTCCGGCTCGGATACAACTACCGGCTCGACGAGATGTCCGCCGCGATCGGCGTTGCCCAGCTCGAGCGGCTGCAGGAGCTGGCCGAAGGCCGAGCGCGGGTGGCGCGAGCGTACGAGGGGGCCCTTGCGAGCCAGGATTGGGTCCAACTTCCGCACGTTGCGCCACGTGAGACGGTCGATTGGTTCGTCTACGTCGTGCGGCTCGACTGGGCGGTCGACCGCGCGATGGTAATCAGGGATCTGGACGCGCTCGGTGTCGCGAGCCGCCCCTACTTCAGCCCGCTGCATCTCCAGCCGTTCTACCGCGAGACGTTCGGATATCGGCCGGGCGACTTCCCAGTCACGGAGCGAGTTGCGGCATCAACACTCGCGCTTCCATTCTCGGCGCGTCTCTCGGACGAGGACGTCAGGTACGTCGCAGACGCGCTGATCGAGGTGGTCGGTCAGCAGTTCCGATCCTGACGAGCGACGGCCTGATCGCTCCGGGGCTCACGGGGGACCGGGTAGATCTGGCGCGGTCAGGCGGCCCGCCGGCCCAGGAGCCATCCTGCTGACGCCCCAGTTGTGAGGCCGAGAGCGAGTCCAAGCAGATTGTCGAAGACATCCGCGCTCTGGCAGGCTCGATCGAGAGGCACCACGACCAACTGCGTCGCTTCGACAACGAAAGGAAGAGCCACCGCCAGCAGGAGGACTGCGGTCTTTCGTCGCGATGAGGGGAGCAGGCCGATCGTGGCGCCCAGCGGGACGAGCAACAGCACATTGAGGCTGGTGTCGTCGGGCGTCATGTACTCGGCGATCGGTGCCGTGCCGATCCGCGAGAGATCGCAGGCGGGACGGTGGCTTCCCGCGAGACTGGTGCGGGCGATGTCGCGTTGTGGGCCGAACGGGCTCGGAGTCAATGTCGCCGACAGGACGACACCGAGGCTGATCACGAGCGCTCCGGCAAGGGCCCGCCCGCTTCCCAGTGCCCGAGCTACGGGGCGGCTGGCCAGCACGGCCACGCCGATCGAGACCGCGAGACCCGGAAGGAAGCCTGGGTACCCACGGACGATGTCCGCGACTTCGCCGAGTCTGGACACGCGTACGTGTTCTCCTCGCCAGGGTGGCCACCCGCAGAATGACCGAAGTCGCCAAGCTTGGACAGCATACGCGCGGCTCGTTCCCGCCGTTGAGGGGTCCTCCGTCTCGGGGAAGCACTGGCCGACGTTCGCAGAGGTTGAGGCTCTCGGTGACGGTGCTCGCGGGCAACGCATTCCCGGTAGATCAGACCGTTTGGGCACTTGCTGGTACTAGGCCGAATGTCCTATCGTCGGTCGCGGTTTCCGAATCGGGCCGTTACGCCGCCCTCCGCGACGGCTCCTCGACCCGCAGACGCCAGGTCAGAATGGTCCGGGGGACTGGTTTCGAACCGCCGGCGCCCCCGCCTCGGGTGGGGCTGACCGATCGACCTCTGGTCAGCCCTGCGGGAGGCAAGCTTCGGCTCGCCCGACACCTGCCCGGGCGCCGTGGATGGGCCGCGACAGGTGGTCTCCCCAGGGTGCACTCGTCAAGCGGCAGCGCCGCCCGGATCCGACGCCGTTCAGTGGAGACCCTGTAGGGCCATGGCGGATGTCGTTCTGCCCATTCTGATCGGCGTGGTCGCCGCTCTCATCGCGCTGGGCGTCCAGCGAGCCTGGGAGAGGCGGAGAGAGGGACTTGGCCGGTCGAACCTGCCGATCGCCACGCTCGGTTCATGGTTGGCTGACACAGTGCGTGCCGTTCGCATGCTGCGGACTGCTTGGACCACCTCGGCGAAGAGTGAGCGTCCGGTGGCTGATGCCGCACCGTTGCTGGTCTCAGGACGTGCACCGCCGGCAGAGGGCACACAGCCCCGCGCGCGTGATGGTTCCGCTGACCGGGTCGGCACGGCATCAACAGGGCGTCGCCCTCCCGACGGACCGTCCCCGAACGCCCGAACGTCGCCGAAGGTGGCCAGGCGGCCACGAGGCCGGAGCACGATCGCCGTCGATCCGTTGGACGTGCCTCTGGATCCACGTCACGCTCGCGTCGCTGCCGGCGCCCTGGTCGATGACCTCGAGGTCGGGAAGATCGGGCACCCCCGGTGAACACGTTCGCGGTCACGAATCACAAGGGGGGTAGCGCCAAGACCACCACCGCCGTGAACCTCGCCGCTGCCCTCGGCGAGCAGGGA
>JAJYJR010000906.1 GCA_021789355.1 Chloroflexota bacterium
TGGCGGGCGGGCCTGGCCTGACGAGCGCGACGGCCGCGGCACGAACCCAGTGCCGGATCGCCGCCGCCCCGCGATCCCGTTCGTCGCCGCCGTCGGCTGCGCGCTCGCGTTCCTGGTGGTCGTCGGCCCGTGGTGGATCCGCCAGCTGTCCGTCTTCGGCAGCATCTCGCCCTCGACCGGGTACGGCATCCTCTGGCTGCGCTCCTTCGCCGAGCTCAACAGCGTGACCGCGCCGCACACCCTCTCCGCGTTCCTGGCCCAGCCCCTGGGCGACCTGGTCGGGAGCCGCGTGATGGGGTTCGTGGCGGCGATCGGGATCTACCTCGCGCTGGTGTGCGCCGTCTTCCTCGCGCCGTTCGTCGCGATCGGCTGGTGGCGCCGGCGGCGCTCGACCGAGACGGGGCCGTGGCTGGTGGGGGCGGTCGTGCTGCTGCTCGCGTCCGGGCTGCTGTTCGCGATCCACGTCCCCAACGGCATGTTCCTCCACGCGGTCGTGGCGTTCGCGCCGCACACGTTCTGGCTCGCGGTGGAGGGGCTCGTCGCGTTCGGCGGCTGGATCGCGGCCCGCCGCCGCTCGCTGGACCCGGGGCGCCTCGGCCGTCTGCTGGTCGTCTCCATGCTCGCGATCATCACCGCCGGGTCCGCGCTCGCCGCGCAGGCGGTGGGGTCGGGCTGGTCGGCCACCCTCGCCGAGCGCCGCCAGGTCGCGACCGCGATCGGCGCCCTCGCCGCGCCCGGCGACCGCCTCATGTCGATCGACAGCGCCACCTTCGAGTACCTGACCGGCCACGGCGGGATCGTCTCGCCGGACGACCCGCTGCCTGTCATCGAGCAGGCCGCCCGCGCGTACGACGTGCGCTGGCTGATCCTGGAGCGCAACGGCGAGGTGCCGGCTCTCGCGCCGATCCTCTCCGGCGCACCGCCCCCCGGCTGGCTGGGGCCGCCGGCGTTCGTCGTGCCCGATGCGCAGGGCCGGGTGGAGGCGGCGATCTACCCGGTCTGCTTCGAGAAGACGCTGCCCGGCTGCACGCCCGGCGGGGCGGCGATGGGCGCCGGGTCGGCGACTGCCGGGCTCACGGCGACGCTCAGGCGGCCGGCGACCGCACCCATGGTCCCGCCGACCGGGCGCGCGCCGTGAGCGCCGCCGGGACGGTGGACGGCCGGTCCGCTTCCCGTGCGGGCCTCCGCGGGACCGGCGTGCGGCTGTCGGCGCGCGAGGCATGGCTGACGGCGGGCGCGCTCTTCGCGCTGGCGATCGTGGTGCGCGCGATCGCCGCGGCCGCGATCACGTTCCCCGTCCCCGAGGACACCACGTACTACGTCGCGGTCGCGCGCAACCTGCTGGAGGGCCACGGCCTGGTCAGCGACGCCCTGTGGAGCTACCAGACGCCGCCGCTCGTGGTGCCGCGCGCCGCCTTCGAGGTGTGGCTGCCGCTCCCCACGTTCCTCGACGCGATCCCGATGGCGCTCCTCGGCGCCACGTTCCGCTCGGCGCAGGTGACGGCGGTGCTCGTCGGGTCGCTCGTGCCGGTGCTGGCGTGGCGCCTGGCCGCGGACGTGGCGGAGGAGCGGGGGATGCCGGCGGGGCGGGCCCGGACCCTGGCGGTCGGCACCGGGCTCGTGGCCACGGCGTACGGGCCGCTGGTCGTCCACGGCGCGCTGCCCGACTCCACGATGCCCTTCGCCGCGCTCGCGCTCGCCGCCTGCCTGCTGATGACGCGCCTGCTCCGCGACCCGGCGAGCGTGGGGCTCCTCGACCGGCGCCTGCTCGCGCTGGGAGTCGTGCTCGGCGTGGGCGCGCTCGCACGCAACGAGGCCGCCTGGGTGGCCCTCACCTGGGCCCTGCTCGCCTGGTTCACGGTGGACCTCGACCGGGGCGCCCGGCTGCGCCTGATCGCCGTGCCGGCGGTGATCTCGATCGCGATCTACCTGCCCTGGGCCGTCCGCGACTGGCTCGCGTTCGGATCGCCGCTGCCGGGCCAGACGCTCGCGAACGCGCTCTCCGTCAACGGGTTCGACATCTTCGCGTGGCAGGACCGCCCGACGCTCGCCCGGTACCTCGCGCAGGGCATCGGGGCGATCGCCGCCGAGCACGTGGAGGGCCTCCGGCACAACCTCGTGGACGTCCTGCTCGTGCCGGCGGTCCCGGCCGGGCCCATCGGGCTGGTGGCGCTGCCGTGGCAGGGCCGGGGGGGCGCGCTGCGCCCGCTGCTGCTCGTGTCCGTGATCACGTTCTCCGTCACCACGCTGTTCTTCCCGGTCGCGACGACCTGGGGGACGTTCCTCCACGCGGCCGGGCCCGTCCAGGTGCTCCTGCTGGTCTCGTGCCTCCTGGCCCTGGACGGCCTCATCGTCCGGGTCGGGCGCCTGCGCCACTGGACGCGGCCGGTGGCATGGCTGGGTCCCGTGCTCGTCGCCGCGACCGCGATCCCGGTGCTGGCGATCTCGGTCGCCTCCATCGCCGGGGTGGCCACGCAGGCCCAGGCCCGCTACACGACGCTGGCCGCCCGGCTGACCGCGGCCGGGCTTCCGCCGGCGCAGGCGGCCCCGATCATCGCGGACTTCCCGATCTGGACGGCCTGGACCATGCAGGTGCCGACGCTCGGCCTGCCGGATGAATCCCCGTCGAGCGTCCTGAGCCTGGCGCGCCATTTCGATGCCCACGTGCTCGTGGTCACCGGGTCGCACGGGATGTGGCCGGGCA
>JAJYJR010000907.1 GCA_021789355.1 Chloroflexota bacterium
ACCGTGGCGTCACTCATCAGGGCTGCTCCTCCACGAGCTCGCGCAGGATCGCGATCGCTGGGCGCAGGTCGAGCACGTCGAACGGGACGATGCCCTCGTCCGCGAGCAGGTGCACGTTCTCGTACACCCGCTCGACGATCTCCAGCGCCGTGATGAGGTCCAGCAGCGCGATGACGCCGGTCTCGCGCGCCCGGACCCGGGCGTGCCGGCGGCACCTACGCGGTCGGAGCTGCGATCGCATGGTGCGTGTCCGGAGCGGCCGCCGCGGTCGAGCTGCGCGACGCGGCGATCGTCGTCGGCTGTCCGGCCTCGATCAGCGCCACCAGGAGCCGCCGCTCGGCCAACGTGAAGCTCGTCAGGGGCCGAGCCAGCTGTTCGGGCAGGTCGGGGACCGGCGAGGCCGGCTCGGGTGCAGCCGGGCGCCTAGCGGCGACCATGCTGGCCCTCCGTTCGCCGCGGCTCGTGGGTATCCGGGCCGGAGACCGGCTGGCCGTGCCGTCGCAGACCCTCGACGATCAGGACGGCGGCCTGCTGGTGCTGCGTGCGGAGCGTGCGCGCGGCCAGACGCCGGAGGGCATCGAGCGCCTCCGGCGACAGTGGCACGTACAACGAGCGCGTTCCCATACCCCGAGGGTGCGCTCGGCGCCCTCGCTTGTCGGTAGGTTTCACGCGCGCGAATGGCGCGTGAATAGGTCAACTCGACGTGACGGGCGATGCGGTCAGTGGGGCAGCAGGCGACGGAGGTGCGGGTACGCGCGGAGGCGCCGGCCCAGCGTGGAGACGCTGATGGCCGTCATGTGTGCGGCCGCGATCTCGGCCCGCGTCGGCCAGGCGTGCGCCACTCCCGGCGAGACGCGCGCGAGGGCCTCTTCCAGTTCGGCCCGCACCTTTCCCTCGGGCAGTCGTGGCGCCCCGCGCCGGATCGGGGGCGGCGGGACGGCGGGGAGCAGCTGATACGCCGCGAGGCGCTCCTCCAGTCCCGCGGCCATCGATACGTGCGGGTCCAGCTTCTCCCATACCTGTTCGGTGATCACCAACTCGGGCAGGTCAGGCCAGGCAGATCGCACCCGGTCCGCGGCCGCCTGCCGCCGTTGGTTCAAGATGATCGGTACGGCGTCGATGGTCGGGAAGGCGTCCGGGTGCAGCTTGAACCAGCCCTGGATGTCCTCGCGGGTGACGAGCCAGTCGGGATGGATCACGTCGCCCGCCACCTCCTGCGGACCGGCCTCCCGCTCAGCGATCGAGCGCGGTGGGCGACGGGGTGGTCGCGGTCGGCCGCCCTGTGCCGGCGGCTCGTCGTCAAAGCTGCGCATGGCCGTCTCGCCACTGGGGCACGGACCAGCGGAATTCGACCGGCACCATCGCCGGGTCGAGCGCGATGTACTCGAACAGGCCCCGTAGCACGCTGTTCAGGCGCGCGGGCTCCCAGCTCCAGTCGACTGTAGGGATCGCCACGATCCGCGCCGCGGCAGCGAGGCGGGTCTCCTCGTCCTCGATCGCCTCCAGCTCCCGGCGGTAGGTCGGCTCATCGAGCGCGCCGTCGGCGAAGGTAAGGGCGAGGCGACGCTTGCGTTCGGCGAGGTCCGTGCGACGGCTGGCATCGGCCTCGGCGAGGCGGACGGCGTCGGGGGTGCGCAGGCGCTCGGCCTCGGCCACGATGGCGGGCAGGATCCGCCGCTCGGGCACGCTGTGGGGGTGGGGATGACGGGGATCGCGCCGGGCGTCCGCGCATTGGTAGTAGATGTACTTGCCCAGATCGCGCTTGCCGGTCAGGGTGCGCCCGCAGCTGCAGCGCAGCAGCCCCGAGAGGAGAAAGCTCCCGGTCGCCCGCGCCCCGCGCCGCTGACGGGGCGGGACGAGGGCGGGCGCCTCCCGCTCCACGATCAGGCGCACCGACCCCGCCCACCACAGGCGGTCCCCACCGTTGCGGGTGGGGACCCCGGCCGCGTTCAGGATCTTCGCCGCGCCCAGAAAGCTGCCGGCCTGCCGGAACGCGTCGAGCACCGTCGTCACGTCACGCGAGGGATCCGCCACGAGCTGGCCGCCCACCACCTTGGTGCCGTAGAAGGCGGGCCCCAGGCGATCGCCCCGGGCACGGCGCACCCGGGCCGCGTCGGCGGCGCGTTCCTGGGCCCACTCGGCCTCCGCCTGGGACACCGAGGCGAGCAGGTGCACCAGCAGCCGTCCCTCCACGGTGGCGTAGTCGAGGGCACCCTCGCGGGTGCGGATCGCCACGTCATGGGCCTGGCAGAGCTGCGCCAGGCTGACGTACTCGGAAAGGGAGCGCGCCAGGCGCGAGGTCGAGTAGCCGTACACCGCCGACACCGCGTCCGCCTCGATCAGCGCGCGCAGGTGCAGATACGAGGCGCGCAGGTGGGTGCGCTCCCCCCGTCCCGAGCGCCCCCAGTCTTCGAGGACGTCCGGATCACTGGTCTCGCCGTACCGCTCGGCGAGGCTGCGCACCTCGGCGAGCTGCGCCTCATGGGAGACCGCGCCTGCACGCGTCGCGTCCACGCGCGAGCGTCGCAGGTACGCCACCGGCCGCCGTGCCATCGCTACCCCTCCGCAGAGCATCCGACACTGGCAGTCTGGTCCGCTTCGGCGAACCTGTCAATAGACGAACACCCATTCCGACTCGAACCCGAGCGACTCCGCCTGGCGGGCAAGCCGGACCGTCCGGGCCCAGGCC
>JAJYJR010000089.1 GCA_021789355.1 Chloroflexota bacterium
CCCCCGGCGTGCCATCAGGCGCGCCACCCGTTTCCGGCCCACCCTGATCCCCCGCCGCTGCAGGGCCGCGGTGATGCGGGGTGCGCCGTAGGTGCGCCGCGAGGTCCGGTGGATCTCGACGATCGCGTCCCCGAGCCGCTCGTCGGCCAGGGAGCGGGCCGAGGGAACGTGCTGCTGCCAGACGCTGAAGGCGGAGCGGGAGACCTCGAACAGGGCGCACGCCTTGCGGACGTTGCGCGCTGCGACCTTCTCCGCCGCGATGAACGGGTACACGCTCACCGGGTCTCTCTGGCGAAGAAAACCGTCGCCCGCTTCAAGATGTCGCGCTCCTCGCGCAGCACCCGCACCTCCTTGCGCAGGCGGGCGAGCTCCTCGCGCTCGGCGCTCGTCAGCCCGTCCCGGCGCCCGGCGTCGACCTCGGCCTGGCTGACCCAGCGGCGCACCGCGGTCTCGCTCAGGTCGAGGTCACGGGCGACCGCCGCGATCGACTTGCCGCTCGCGCGACAGAGCTCGACCACCTCCCCCTTGTATTCGTCAGTGAACGCGCGGCGCGCTCGTCGCTGTTGTTCCATGGCGTCCATGATGGACATCCTCTCCCGGCCCTTCCGGCCGATGCTGGATGTCCGTCAGACCGGGGCAACCCCAAAACCGGATAAGCACATGTAGGGTTATCCCCACTTGCGTCTCCTCATCCCTCGGCCTAGCGTCCGTCACGAGCCGCGGGTATGGGGAAGGGAGAGCCCATTGAAACGTGTTTTCGCGATCTGTGCGGTCATGTTGCTGACCATTGCGATCTCACCCGGATCGGCAGTCGCCAAGAGCGCCAGCCCGGATCCGGCAGCCGTCGTCAAGGTTACCCTGACAGCGGTCTCCGGTGGGCCGTCAGGAACGGTTTCTCCGATGGCCGCCGGCGAGTGGAATGCCGGCTGCCAATACTCCGCGTTCAACGCACTTGGCCAGGTCATCTACTCCTACACTACCTGGCAGCAATTCGCGACGGACGGTTCGCGAATCTACTACTACCCTGCGCCTACGTACAGCGCGAGTGCCTACTGGGGCTGGGCCCTGACCTCGGCACCGACGCCCACCCACTGGTGGGTGACGCAGCCGACAGCTCTGGCCGCGCGCGGGAGCTACACGTTCACACAGTACGTTGGCGGGCAACCGTTCCAGTCCGCGTCGGGCTGGGTTCAGGTGACGGTGTACGCAAGTGGCACCTGGGGTTGCCTCAACGGCTGATTCGCACCTGGGCTGAGTCGCTTGGGGGGTTGCGGTAGGCGGCTCGACTCTGCTAACACAATGACGTACCCGCGGCTGAGCACGTTGAGGGTCGAGCGATCACGATCCTCAGACTTCCCTGGGCGAACTGGGAGCCCCGAAGTATGGACTACCTGCTAGCTTGGATCGTCGCAGCCAGCGTCTTCTTCGGCATCGTCTTTGCCTTGTTCTTCGCCATCGTCCGTGTGACTCGGGCTCTGATGGGAACCCGCCGACGACTCGAAGAGGAGCTCGGCGACGAAGTGCTTCGCCTCCGACTCGCCCGCGGCCAGATCACTCAGGAGGAGTACCTCCAGGCGAGACGGGCACTCGGTCTCGCAGATCGACGACCCTATCGGGACGCGACCCTGCCCCCTCCCCGCTGACATAACTCTGGGGAGTCCACGGTCGGCGCCGATAGTGCTGCGGCAGCCCGAGGCGATGCCTAGACCGGGTCCCCGCGGGGTGAGATTGGAGGTTGTGAAGCGCCGGAGGGGTGCGCGGGCGCCCCCTCGCGCTCGGGGTCTCGACAGATCCGGTGTTCATCGCGCCTCGGCCCGCCGGCTGTCTGTCGGCAACGCCAGCCAGCCCTCGCGCTCCGCGCGTACGGCGAGCTCGGTGCGGCTCGCGACGCCAAACCGTTCGAACAGGCGCCCCAGATGCGCCTCGATCCCCTTGCGCGTGATGCTGAGGGTCGCCGCGATCTCATCGTTCGTGCGGCCCTGAAGGAGCAGCCCTACGAGGCGCCGGTCGCGCGGGCTCAGCGGCGTCCAGCCGGAACGCTGCACCGCCACCAGGAGCTCGGCCGGGAACGCAAAGCCCCCTACCGCGACCTGGCGGATCGCGTCGAGGATCTCCGCGGTGGGCGCGGTCTTCAGGACGAAGCCACTCGCGCCGTGGCGCAGCGCCGCGTCGACGTACTGCGGCATGCCGAAGCTCGACACGACGATGAAGGCGGGCGGCGCGGGGAGCTCGCGCGCCTCGAGCAGCAGGTCGAACCCCGACCCGTCCGCCAGGCGCAGGTCGAGCAGGACCACGTCGGGCCGCTCGCGGGCCAGCAGGTCCCGCGCCGCGGCGAGCGAGCCGGCCACGACGACGACCTCCAGATCCGGCTCCCTGGCCAGCACGCCCTCCAGCCCGCTGGCGACGACCGGGTGGTCGTCCACGATCGCAATGCGCACGCTCATGCGGTCCACTCCACGCTCACGCCCGCCACTCCAGTTCGACCGCCACTCCCCCCTCCGTGGCGTTCTCGAACCGCAGGCTCGCATTGATCGAGCGAGCGCGCTGGCGCATGGACCCGGTGCCCATGTGACCCTCGCGGCCGGCACGTTCCAGCGCGCCCTGGGGCATCCCGAGTCCATCGTCGACTACGGAGAGCACGACGTCGTCCCGCGACACGACGCCGCGCACGGCGACACGGCCCCCGCCCGAATGCCGCACGGCATTCGACAGCGCTTCCTGCACGATGCGGAACGCGGCGACCTCGACCTCTGGCGGCGGTCGCAGGTCTTTCGTCGGGCCCGCCTCGTTCTGCACGTCGGCGTCGACCCGGAAGCCCGGCGCCTGCGCGCCAACCTGCGCGGCCAGGAACTCGATCGCGGGGGCGAGACCGAGATCATCGAGCACCGGCGAGCGCAGGTCGGTCGCCACCCCGCGCAGGTGGTCCGCCACGCCCCTCAGCGCGGAGATCTCCGACTGCGCGTCCGGTACCGTGTCGAGCCGGCGGATCACGCCCGCGATCTCCTGGAGTGGCACGTCGTGGAGGTCGCGCGCGAGGCGACCGCGCTCGGCCTCCGCTGCCTCCACCGTAAGCCGGTCGCGCAGGTCGGCGATCAACAGGCGGTCGAGCGTACCCCCGACCGCCCGGCGCAGGCGCGGGTACACCAGCACACCCGCAACCAGCACGGCGGCGGTGAGAAGAGGAGGCGCGTCCGCGATCAGCTGCAGGGCGGCCACCAGCGCGAGCGCCAGGGCCAGGGCGAGAACGTCCAGGGCACGCAGGCCACCGACGGAACGGATCCAGTTTCTCGCGGCGTCGACGTCGACCTGCAGGGCAAGCACACCCGCGCAACCGGCGAGAACGGCCGCGACGCGGAGGTCGTCGATCGAGTCGAAGAACGCCGGCGCCGCGAGCCAGGCGAAGACCCAGGCAGCGGCCAGGAGCAGGGTGAGGGCGACGATCACCGACCGCGCCCGGACGTTCCGAAGGCCCCAGCGGGCGCTCCAGGTCGCGGGTGCCACCATCGCCAGCAGGCGGGCAGGTATCTCGATCGCGGGCGGCGAGGCGATCGTCAGGGGCACCGAAGCCGCGACGACTCCGAACGTCGCCAGCGCCGCGGCGCGCCGGGGTCGCCCGGGGAACGCGGCGATCGCAAGCGCTGCCAGCGCGAGCGCGATCAGGGCCGCAGGTAGCGCGTCCCGCAGGTGAGCGGTGGCCCCGCCGAGTGTCGCGCCGATCCGCACACCGTCGGCCTGCGTCACCATCCCTCCCCCGCCAGGGCTGTCGCTCGACGACAGCGCAACGACGGTCTGGCCGGCGCGAACCCCCTCCTGCCAGGCGAACGATCCTGGATCGACGTGTGACACCTGTGCCCCTGGAAGCCCTGAGACCACGCCGAGCTCGGCCGTGCCCAAGAGCGCTGTGGCCACGGACAGTGCCGCCATGGTGAATCCCGCGATGACAAAGCCGAGCACAGCGATCGGCGACATGCTGCGCCATTCGCGCCCCCGGCGGAAGTAGGGATATCCCCACACCCGGCGTAGGGTTCTACCCACTTGGCACCACCCCTCCGCCCCCGCTAGCGTCGGGTCGCGTCCCACCGCATGAGGCCCCGTGACGGGACCGGGAGGGATGAATGGGACGCACCCACCTGCGGGTTATTATGGCCTTGGCGGCCTGCCTCGTCGTGCTCCTCGTGCTGCCGGGCGCGGCATCCGCGCACGATTCGAGCGTGACGGGTCCGCCCGGCCCGGTGGTCGCCGACCTCGCGGGCCACACCATCGCGGTCGGCGAGATCCCGCACTGGTACTGCCACGACCTCGACTTCCCGCGCATTCACTGCTTCGCCACGGCGGCCGAGCTGGAGCACGCGCTGGCCACGCACCAGAGCGCCCGACCGGCGGGCACGGCGGGCGCCAGCATCGATCTCGCCATCTACGCCGACGCGAACTGGCAGGGCGGGACCACGGTCATCTCCCAGGCGTACCCCGACCTCGGCACGATCGGCTGGAACGACAAGATCAGCTCGTTCAAGGTCCTCAACGGCGTCGCGGGTCACTTCGCGACCGACATCTACAACAGCGGCGCCTACGACTATTTCGCTCCCTACCAGCTGACCACCTACGTCGGAAACGCCTGGAACGACACGTTCAGCTCGGTGTACCCGGGGTGACACGGTCGAAACAGCGAGGCGGTTCAGGGGGTCAATCGCGAAGCCCCGCCATGAGACCACGCTTGACTGGGTTCAGGCGATGCGGCCGCCGCACGACCGCCATAGGGCCGCGCCCTTCCAGCGACAGAGTTGCGTCCCCCGAGATAGATGAGGTCGGGTGAAATGAAGCGATTGGTGTACGGCGCTGAACGCGGACTGCTCCCCGCTTTGATGGCCCTCATACTCGCCCTCTCCTTGATGGCCCCGAGCGCAGCTGCCAGCAATGCTGCGTTCGTACCCTCTGGAGCGTTCAGTTCAGCGGAGATCAGCCAACTCATTGCCACCATGTCCCCCGAGGAACGCGGGACGATCGGGGCCAAATGGCAAAGCGGACAGTACGCCCCGGTGGCCTACGAGCGCATCTTCATGCCATTGGATTCGGCCGGCCGACCGGTGACGTCATCGGCGACAGTGCTGCCACTGACTGGCAGCACCAGCGGCCACGGACTCTACATCTCAGTGTCCGCCACATATGATTACCAGGCCCCGGCGTATCGCTGGGATCTTGACGGGTTCTGGCAGTGGACTGGTGGCACCGCAGACTCATGCAATCAGGCGCCTGACCATGTGTCAATCTCCTGGGGCGGCCAACTGGGACTCGTCAACGACTACGCGTACGGCTACTACTCGGATAATTCAGCGATTCCCACCTATCGCGGCACCGCCAATTCGAACGGCGGGGTCGACTACTACTTCAACGAGTGGAAGCCAGGGTCGCCGCTGTGCACAGGCGCGAACTGGGGAAACCTCCTGGCGACAATCTCCGAGACACGGTTGCAGAACTTCAATTCTGGCGTGGATTTCCAGTACACACACACGTACGGTACTGTCGATGTCGGCATCAGTTTCAGTTTCCCTCCTGCCATCACTGTGAGCACGGGGAGTTCCTACTGGCCACTGGCGGCGTCGACATCAGTGACCTTCTGAGGGCAGTCACTGACCTCGAGTAGCCGAGCGGGCAGGCGCTGTGCGGGCGGTGAGTTGAGGGCGACTCACCGCCCCGTCTGCTTGTCCACCAATCTGTAGGTACGGCGAGCCTCAGCGCCGCGCTCCGGGGTCTTGATCGATGAGCCGACTGGTTCTCTCCGAAACCGATGAGCATCGACAATCCGTCCAGCGTCGCGCCGGTTCGCGTCTCGGCACCAACCTGCGGTGTCTCGACGTCGAGGCCCCCGAGTCGAAGGCGTTACGCCCGTCGTCATGGGCCCTTCGGTCCTATCGAAACAGCCTCGCCGTCGTGATGGCCTGCTGCGTTCTGTTCATTGCCTGTACTGCCGTGCCGACGCCGACCGCGCGTGTTTCCGTCATGGAGGCCGGATCAGTGCGATGGTCGTTCCCCGCCTCGTGGCATGCGACGGGGACCGTTCCAGTTCAACCTGGCGGGAAGGAGGGCATCACGTTCGTCTCCCCTGAGCCGATCGCTGTCAACTGCTCGGTCGATCCGCCGTCGCTGGAGGCCTGCTGGCCGCTGCAGCGCCTGTCATCGGATGGAATCCTGGTGGCGTGGATCCCATTGCGGGGGCTGAGCCCGCAACCGACGGCCACGGCGTGGACCACCCTCGCGTCGAACGGTGCCGCCGCACGGGTCAGGCGGGAGGTTCCGGGAATATGCGGCGAGATTGGCGGGGACGAGACACTCATCGCGATCGCGCCGACGCTACCGGACGGGTCGGGCGACCACCAGCTTGTCGCCTGTCTCCGGGGTCCTGACCTGACATCGGGCGAGGCCGCGGTTCGGGAGGTCCTGGCGTCGGTCAGGCCAGCGACGATCCCCTGATCACCAGGTGAACACCTTGGACGGCGCGGTGATGACGCTGAAGCACCCTTGTGTGCGGTTCTGGGCGAAGCTTGTGGATTGGCCGACCACGCAGTGGTGGACGCAGAACGCTCCGTCAATGAGCGGCTGGCTGTTCCTGGCCGGGCTCGGCACGGCCATGAGCGCGCGGCTCCGCGTCGGACAGCTCGAACGCCGGAATCGCGTGCTAAGGGAGCGCGTCGACACCCAGACGGAGCGAGCGGAGGACGCAGAGCGGCGGCGACAGATCGACGAGTTGCTCAAGTCGCTGCTCACGGCCGTGCACCAGGCCACAGGGCTCAACCCCGTGACGCTTGGGTCGTCGGTGTGGCTCGTGCCCCCCGACCCCGCCGGGCCCGCCCTCCAGAGGCTGACGAACTACCAGTTCCATTCGCGGCAGTCCACGAGGATCGCATGGACCAAAGGCAAGGGGACCATCGGTCAGTGCTGGGAAAGCGAGGTTGAACTCGTGACGAACCCGGGCAGTTGGCGGGACCTGCAGCGCGGCGACTTTGAGGCGTTGACCGAAGATAAGCGACTGGGGATGTCTTGGCAGGAGTACCAGGCGACGGCCGCCTACAGCGCGGTCTGGGCGGTCCCGCTGAAGGACCACGAGGGCCGCCTGCGGGGGGTGCTGTCGGTTGACTGCGACGATCCGTCGGACGGTGTCTCCGGCCTGCTGAAGATTGCCAAGGACGATAAAGTGGTGATCGGGCTGGTAACGTCAGTGTCACGACTGGTGGCGGCCGAGCATGTGGGTGGTGCGTAGTGTGAAGGGCGCGATCGCGAGGCAGCGGCGGCGTTCGCGCGGGCGTAATCAACGGCGGGCGCGCGCCATTCAACTTTCCGACGTGATCATCGTTCGTGATCAGCCGCGAGTCGGCAAGATCGACGACGAAGTGCTCGAGTACCTGCGAGCGACCGGCGCGAGCGCCCAGCTTCTCAGGACGGTCACGCGGCTCAAGGACGAGGACGTCGCGGTCCACTGACGTCGGAGCCGGACGTAGCGACCGCCTGCGTGGCGCGTCGTCACGGTCAGCGACCTGGGCCCGATGAGCTATGCCTTGCTGCAGCAGGACACCAGTGCGCTGCCATCGGGGGAGGGTCCCGGCCAGATGGCGGGGCTGTCGGTGAACGTGGCCTGCTTCGGCAGCACCGCCGCCGACGTCATGCGGGAGTATCGCGCCGCACCCCCGATGCTGGGCGCCAGTCCAATCCCGGCGCCCAGCATCGGCGACGAAGCAGTGGCCTTCGAGCTGAACGCCGAGACCTCCGCGGCCCAGTACTTCGTCTACGTCCGACGAGGCGGTCTGGTGGCCACGGTGGCCACGGGGGTCGGCCCGACGCAGCTGCCCGAGGCCGATATACTCGCGGTGGCGGCGGCGATCGACCGGGCGATGGCGACGACGCGGTAGGGGCGGGGCGGCGCTGCTGCCCCTGTCCTGCCCGCAGACGTCTGCCGCAGGTCTCGTCCGAAGCGCCAAGCTGGCGCACGCGGGTTACCCGTTCCGACACACCTCGTGCCGGTTCTTCGCGGCCCCTGCCCCCACAGCCCGTTCGGCCGCCTGATCCGCGTCGCCAATCCATGTCACTTCCATCTCCACCTCCTGCCGCACAGGATCAGCACCACCTGCCGAACTGGAAGGCCAGTTCTTGTCACACAGGAGCGGCCCCCCTTTCGCACCGCCCCTCTTGACGGCGCACGCGTTCCGCCGAAGGTCCGCCAGCGGCCGGCGAAGGGCTGGTCGCAGGAGCGAAGGAGCGCGGGAGCGATGCTGTGCTTGGCGCCGAGTGGCCGCCTGTATGCGGCACGCCGGACCTGGATCTGCGACCACCCGGCGTGCGGAACTGTGGAGTGCGAGGAGGGCCGCGAGGGGTCCTTCCCGGACCTGCCGGACGGCTGGAGCCGTACGCGGGACGGACGACATGCCTGTTCGTCGCGCTGTCGGCGTTGCCTCGAGCAGGGGGATCAGGCGGCGGGGATCTTCAAGGGGGCGCAGGCAGCGGCGTGATCGTCGCGGACCGTTGACTTCGCCACCGTCCGGGCAAGACTCCCGCTGGCTGGCCGGCAGGTCGCCGGCGTCATCGGCAGGGTGAGGTGGCCCGATGGAACCAGGATCTCCTCGGGAGCCGTTTCGCCTGTACGACCCGCCTGCGCCGCGCGAGCTCACCAGGGAGACATGGCTGCGGCAGGTCGCACGCGACGCCGCGACGGGCGACTGGATACTGGCCGCGATTGACGCGGAGCGCGCCAACGACCCGCGACGGGCCCGGGCGGCCTGGACCCAAGTGCTCGCGCAGGGGCCGGCGACGGTGGGCTGGCCCGCCCTCGCGGTCGCCTGCGCGCGGCTGGGTCGGCGCTCGGCGGCGAAGGCCGCCTGGCTCCGCGAGGCGCGCCTGCGCGCGAGCCGGGACGAGTGGCTCGATGCCGCCGTGGCCGAGACGATGGCCGGCGAGCGGGCGGCCTGGACCCGGCTCGCGCAGGCTGCGACACGGGGCGGTGACCACGCCCTGGCGCACACCGCCTGGGAGCAGGCCGGCGAGCGGGTACAGGCGGCCGCAGCGGCCGCGCGGGAGGCGGCCCTGTCAGGCAAGGGGCACCGCAGCGAACGGCACGTGGACTCAGCCTGGGCGTTCGACGCCGCCGACTGGTGGGAGGCGGCCGGGCTGCCCGGACGCGCCGAGGCGGCGCGCACCCGCGCGGAGCGGTCCGAGGCTCCCTTTGGCGCGGCAGGTGGTGGGTCCCCGATCGAGAGCTCGACCGGCTGGGCGGTGACCACACAGCGGCGGCGACTGGCCGCGGCCGCCCCGCGCGCGATGCGCCAGCCGCTCGCCGCCGCCGCGACGCCCGCCGTCTCCGGCACCCTGGCCCGTCGGCGCGCGCCGCAATCCTGGTCCCGCGGCGCACCGGACGCGACCGACGGAGCCCGCGACCGATCAGAGGTGCGCACCGCCCTCGAGCACGGGTCCCGGATCGGGCAGGCCGAGGTCGAGCAGGGCGCGGCGTAGCTCCTGGCCGCCCAACTGGCCGTGCTCGGCCCCGTCGATCCGGGCGGCCAGGGCGCGCAACTCGGGCTCGTGCGCGGCCAGCAGGTCCTCCACCCGCGCCCGCTGTATCGTCAGGGTGGCCGCGGCCGCCGCGGCGGCGAGGTCCCGCAGGGACGCCGGCTGCTGGGGGTCGAAGGCGGCGCGGGAGATCGGCGGGAAGCCCGGATCGGTGCCCGCGTCGATCCGGGCGAGGGCCAGGGCGGTCGCCCGGGTCAGGTCGTCGGCGCTGCCCAGGCTCACTTCCGCTGGCGCGAAGAGGAGCCGCTCGGCCGCTTGGCCGGCCAGCCCCACCGCGATGAGATCGAGCACCTGGCCGTCGGACTGGCCGCTGGAGCGGGGACGATCCTCCTCCTCGAGCTCGGTGAACGCGCCCCCCGTTGTGGGATCGAGGGCGATCTGGCCGAGCGGCAGCCCGAGGAGGGCGGCGGCCAGGGCATGGCCGGCCTCATGCCCCGCGGCGATGCGCCGTTCGCGCGCGTCGAGGGGCCGGTGGCGGTCCGAAATCTGTCCGCCGCGCTGGATGGCTTCGACGGTGTGCGACCAGTCGGCCCCCACCGGGAGCGGCCGCTCGCTGCCCGCCGAACCCGTGGTCCGCGAGTCTGCGGGCGCCGCGTCGGCATCGGCGAGGGTCAGGGCGAGAGCGTCATCGAGGATCTGGCGCACCTCCGCGCCGCTGGTGCGCGTGCCCATCATCTCGGCCGCCTTCGCCCAGTCCATCGGGCCCGCGAAGCGTCGGCCGGCCGCGAAGTGGCGGAACAGCTGTTCGCGCTCGGTGCGGGTGGGGTAGGTCGTCTCGATGTGCCAGCCCATCCGCCCGCTGCGGGTGATGGCATGGTCGAGCTCGGCGGGCGTCGTATTGCTGGTAAATAGCCAGAGAATGGTCGGGGTGGCACGCAAGCCGTCGAGCACGGCCAGGAGTGCGTAGAGCGCCTGGCGTGACGCGGGCGTATGGGCCCAATGGCCCCGCGCCATGGCGATGGCGTCCACCTCGTCGACGAACACGACGGCCATCCCGGCGTCCGCCGCTCGGGCGGCGAAGTGGTCGCGCAGGGCGAAGAGGCGCGCCGCGGTGAGATCCCCGCCGCTCAACTCGTAGAAGGGCACCGCACGCTCGGTGCCCTCGGCCAGCGCCGAGGCCACCACGCGCGCGAGGGTGGTCTTGCCGGTGCCGGCCGGACCGTAGAAGAGGATCGCCCGGGGGAGTTCGCCGCCCGCCTCCCGGATCAGCTCGGGATGGCGCAGCCGCGCGATCAAGGACTGGACTTCCCGCTTGGCCGCCGTCAAGCCCACCACGTCGTCGAGCGTGGCCCCCGACACGGTGATCCGTCGTTCGGCCAGCCAGGTGGCCATCCCCTGATCGTGGGTGCGCGGGCGGGCCGCAGGAACGCTCGTGAGGGTGGCGATGGGGGAGGGGCCGGCGGTGGCCGCAGTCGAGGAGCGGGTCATGCCTTGTACGCAACCACCACTGGGCGGGACGCGCAATGGATTCGCCGGGTGAATGGGACTATCGGGCTACGGCCCCATCGGGGGCCGGAGCGTCGGGGGCCGATTTGCGCCTGGGGGTTCAAGTCCGCAGGGCGGGCGTGCATCCCCTGGGGATGCCCCCACTTGACGACTGCGCCTTCCCACAGAAGATGCCCGGTCGCCGTTGCGCGACCCGTGGGCCGGCGGACGGCGGCCAAGGGAGCAGGATGGAGATGTCCCACGCCACGACGCCACAGACACGCTGCATCGGGGTCGTCATCAGCTGGTCGCGCAACCGCTACACCCGAGGCTGGTACGAGTCCGCGCCCCCGCGGCAGTGCTCGAAGGCAGCGGCGCCCGGAGAGCGGACGTGCGCCTGGCACCGCGGAACACGGCAGACCATCGAGCACGTCCCGCTCGCGCCAGCGTGAGACCCGCACCGGGCCACGGCCATCGTGTGAGACCGGCTCAGGCTCACAACGGTCGGATCGCGGGGTTGCGCGTACGCGCGGACGATCCTCTGGGGCCGGGTAGGGGTGGAGCCCGCATCCGCCGCCCCTCGTGTTTGGCGGCAGCATCCCCCTTGTGCGTCACACCCGGTGGGTAAGTCCCTGACCTTCGTGATGCCATAGAAGCTGGCAAAGTCGGCTGGCACGCTGGCTGCATGAAGGTCGCGCGCTCGCAGGAGCCGCTCTATAAGCCGCGTCTCGGACGCCCGAGACGGGTCATCGAGAACCGTCCCGAGCGATGCCCGGACGGTCACGTCGGCGGTGTCACGCTGTGGGGCACCCGGGAATGGACGACCGCACCCTTCCGCCGCCAGCGCTTCCGCTGCGTGCCACCGGACGGCTCCACGCCCCACACGTTCTCGCTGGATCGGCGTCCCGCTGCCGAGCGTCATCCCGCCGGCGAGGCCTGCGTCGTCTGCGATCTGCGCCCGGGTGTCGCGGAGGGCCCGCTGTCACCGGCGGACTACTTCCACACCGCGGTCGAGATCGCGCACCTGCTCCAGCTCGTCGCGCAGGGCATGTCGCTCCGGCGTGCGAGCCACACGATCCGCCTTGAGGCCACCGCTTCTGGGAGGACGCCCACGGCATGCGCCACGCGAGCCGCCAGCACGTCCTCGCCGCCCGCTACCTCGACCTCTTCGGGACCGCCATCGACGCGGCGCTCGCCCCCACGCGCTGCCCGCGCATCCTCATCCTCGACTCGAAGCCGCTCAACCTGCGGGCCTACGGCGCCGAGCGGTTCGACCCCTCATGGAACCCCGACGAGCGCGGCGGTGCCGTGTTCGTGGCGGTCGGCGGCGACGATCCCGGGCATCGGTTTATGCCCTGGCGCATCGGCCTCGCGCCCGACGGGACCACGAAGTCCTGGATCGACTTCCTCGACGAGATCGATCCCGACGGACCCGGACCCGACTGGGTGGTGGCCGACGGCGCCAAGGCCATCGCCAACGCGGTCGCCGCGCGCTGGCCCAACGCGACGTTCTACTCGTGCGAGTTCCACCTGGGCCGCGCGCTGCGGGCCGCAGCCAGCGCCGACGGCATCTGGACCGGCGATGCCGCCCACCGGCAGCTCTTCGAGCGGGCCTTCTGGACCAACCACGACTGGGACGCCCTCGGGACGTTCGCGCGAACGCGCCACGCGGCGACGCTCGAGGGCTGGTGGCGCGCGAACGAGGCCCTCGTGCGCCAGCAGATCGCCGAGCATCGCGCCCACCAGGGCTACCCGCGCAGCACCGCAGCCGCGGAGCGCATCCTCGACTGGATCGACACGCGCTTCGGGCGCCGGCGCCGCTACAGCCTGCGGAACGCGCGCCGCCTCCAGCTCGTGCTCGCCCTGGTGCGCGCCCACCACGCCGGGCAGGCCGACCTCGCCACCTTCGCCGCGATCGTCAAGCGCGAGCTCCGTGGGCTGCCGCCCTCGTTCCGCTTCGCCTGGACGGGGCTCCATGATCCGCACACGAAGGCATGCTCGATCGCGGAGCTCATCCTCGACGCCCATACCCGGGCCACCCAGGGGACGGCGACCTACATGGCCGCGGCCAAGGCGCGCTCGGTCATCGCCAACGTGGCCGCCCAGAACGACGCGCTCGCGGCGCTCGGGCATCCGCCCCTCGTGGCCACCGTGGCACCGGGCCGGAAGACGGCCTCGGTCAAGGTCAGCGGGCTCATGCTCGCGCGCGACTTCCCGCTCGTCGCACGCGACTGGGACGCCGGGGCCAACGACAAGCCACTCGCCACTGTCACGGCGGGCTCGAGCTACGAGGCTCACTGGACCTGCCATCGCTGCGGCCACCGGTGGGTCGCCCCCGTGGTCCAGCGGACCTGCCGCCAGACGCGCTG
>JAJYJR010000908.1 GCA_021789355.1 Chloroflexota bacterium
CCAGGTAGTCGAAGCCATCGGGATCCTCGGGCACCGTGAGGGCGAGCACGGCGAGCGGGCCGTGCCATTCGGCCGGCGTCCGGTGCGTGACCCACTGGCGCTCCAGGTGCTCCAGGGCATCGATCGGCCGCAGGAGGTGCGGCCCGGCGGAAGGACGGTCCGCCGGCGGCTCCGGCTCCGGCACCGCGCCGGCGCCGCCGTCGACGCGCTCCCCCGCGGCCTCCGCCGGCGGGACCGCGCCGGTCGGCGGCGGTCCCTCGGGCCCGCCACCCTCGTCGCGTCCTGCCGCCCCGTGCGCCGTCGGCTCGGTCATTGGCTCACCCTCCGTGTCCGACGCCGGCCCCGCGGCCGGCGCTCGGCACAGCGCAGCACAGGGCGCACCGCCCGTCGACTCGATTGGTGGGGTTGGTGCGGTTGGGACGATCATTGCGGTCGCGCAGGGCCCCGAACCTTGCCCTGCCGGGGCCCTCTGCCCAGCGTCGGGGCATGACGCGACGGGCGGTGCGCTACCTCAACCCCGAACGGGCTGGCGCCTCGGTGGGCATGAGTGCCGAGTGGGTGCGCAAGCAGATCCGCACCCGGCGCCTGCCTGCCACGGTCTTCCTCATCGGGGGCCGGGTCACCTACCGCATCCGCGAGGACGACTGGGCGGCGTTCCTGCGCGCGCACACCCGGCGCACCGACCGGGACGACTGGGAGTGAGCGCTCGTCGGACCGAGGGCTGACCGCCGCCAACGGCACCGCGAAGCGCTTGCCCCCCGCAGTAGAGTGATCGCACCGTCCGGCGGGGGGCGGCGGCGCTGACGATGGGTGGTTCGAGGTGCGGGACCGCTCCAGGCAGATCCCGTGCGACGAGCCCCTTTCTGGTGCAGTGGGCGGGAGTCCCAGGAGGTGGTCGATGCCGACGGTTCCTTCGTTCCACGTGGCCCGCGGGCAACGCCGCATCGGCTGGGACCGCACGGCGCCGCCCGTGCTCTCGGTCCCCTCGGGCGCCGAGCTGACCATCGATGTGATCGACTCCTCGGGCGGTCAGCTGACGGACACCTCCACCCTCCAGGACGTCGCGAACATCGACTTCGCGCAGGTGGATCCTTTCCACGGCCCGGTCTTCGTCGAGGGTGCGCACCCCGGCGACGTCCTGCAGATCGACCTGCTCGAGTTCGCCCCCAAGGGCTACGGCTGGACCGCCAACATGCCCGGGTTCGGTCTGCTCGCCGACGAGTTCCCGGATCCCTGGTTCCACGTCTGGGAGCTGGGCACGACCCGTGCCAAGTTCGTCAAGGGCATCAGCGTCCCGATCGAGCCGTTCTGCGGCGTGATCGGCGTAGCCCGTGACGAGCCCGGCAACCTCGACGTGATCCCGCCCCGGCGTACGGGCGGCAACCTGGACTCGAAGCAGCTCCAGGCGGGCACCACACTGTACCTGCCGGTGGAGGTCGAGGGCGCCCTGTTCGGCCTCGGCGACACGCACGCCGCGCAGGGCGACGGCGAGGTCTGTGGCAACGCCATCGAGGCGCCCATGGACGTCACGCTGCGGCTCTCGGTGCGCCGCGACTTCGCGCTCAAGACGCCGGAGTACGAGTTCGTGCGACCCATGGAGCGGCCGGCCGCCGCCGCGGCCGGCTACTACGCCACCACCGGGATCGGCCCCGACCTCTTCGAGGCCACGCGCGACGCGATCCGCCACATGATCGACAAGCTCGAGCGCAGCCACGGCCTCGATCGCTACGAGGCCTACGCGCTGTGCTCCACGGCGGTCGATCTGAAGATCAGCGAAGTGGTGGATCAGCCCAACTGGGTGGTGGCGGCGTTCCTGCCGCGCGACCTCTTCGCGTAACCCGACCCGGCAACCCACGACGCCCTGTACCGGAGGAGAGGACTCCATGGCTGCTGCCCGCTCTGGTGAGCTCGAGCGCAATGCGATCGGGCTGCCGGAAGTGTTGTTCCAGTCGATCACCCACATGGCGCCGGCTGCGGCCGTCGCGTACTCGATCATCTTCGCCACCACCTATGCTGGGGGGGCCACCCCCCTCGCGGTGGTGATCGCCCTCGTGGCGTGCCTGTTCGTGGCGGTCAGCATCGGCCAGCTGGCCCAGCACCTGCCCTCGGCCGGAGGGCTCTACACCTACAACGCCCACGGGCTCGGGGCGAGCGTCGGCTTCCTCGTGGCCTGGGGCTTCATGATGCTGGAGCCGCTGATCGCGCCCCTGCTGTACCTGATCTTCGGCTACGTGCTCGCCTCGGCCTTCCACACCTACTGGGGCTGGCCGATCGAGTTGTGGGTGCCTCTCGTGGTGGTGGCCGCGGCCATCGTGTGGTACCTGACGTACCACGGCATCCAGCTCTCGACGCGCACGGGCGTGGCCCTGGGGTCCTTCGAGATCCTCGTGTTCGGGGTCCTCGCCCTCTTCCTCATCGTGCATGCCGGCAGCAACAACACCCTCTCGGTCTTCAACCCGACGACCGGCAACGCGAAGGGCTTCGGCTCGGTGTTCCCGGGCATGATCTTCGCCATCCTCGCCTTCGGGGGCTTCGAGGCGTCCGCCCCGCTCGGGGAGGAGTCGCGCGATCCGCATCGCACGATTCCGCGGGCCGTCTTCCTGTCCTGCCTCCTGATCGGGATCTTCTACCTGCTCTGCTACTACGCGGCCACGGTCTACTTCGGCCCCGACAAGATGGCGGCGGCGA
>JAJYJR010000909.1 GCA_021789355.1 Chloroflexota bacterium
GGCGAGCGGGTCGAGGCTAGCGAGCGGCTCGTCGAGGAGGAGCACCCGGGCCCGCAGGCCGAGCGCGATCGCGAGCCCCACCTGGGCGGCCTGACCGCCCGAGAGCGAGCCCGCCACGGCATCGAGCGGCACGCGTAGGTCGGCGAGCCGCTTCGCCGCCCATGCCCGGTCGAAGCCAGCGCCGCGGTAGTGGGCGACGAAGTCGAGATGATCGGCCACCCGCAGGTCGCGGTACAGCGCAGGGGATTGGGGCAGGTACGCAGTTCGCGCGAGGACGGCGCGACGCTCCCGCCACGGGTCAGCGCCGAACACCCGGGCCTCACCCGCGGTCGGACGCTCGAACCCGATCCACGTCTTCAGCAGCGTGCTCTTGCCCGCGCCGTTCGGCCCGACGAGCCCGACGATCCCGCTCCCCTCGAGCGCCAGGTCGACGTCCTGGAGCGCCCACGTCCGCCGGCCGTAGCGCTTCGACAGTCCGCGCGCCTCGAGTGCCTGCGCCGTCACGTGCTCACCCTCGCTACTCGCAGGTCATCGGCAGTGGCAGATTCGCGTCGACCCCGGCCGGCGTCAAGCGGTGCCAGACCTCAGCCATGAGGAGAGGCCCGGTGGTGGCGCCAGTTGAACGAGGGTGCTCGAACGGAACAACGCGCGACACGTGGAATCCCGGACACGCTGGCGCACCCAGGTGTTGCGCCACGCGCCAAGACTGGCATCCCGGCGGACCGGACGCCGCTTGTCGTTCGCCAGCCACGGTCGTTGGGCGCGCTCACGAACCACCTTCCCTCCCGCCTCGTGTCGCATCGTGCCCGCCACGAAGGTCAAGCGGCAAGTGCCACCTGGACCCGGTGGCCGGAACGCCACCCGCTTGCCCTTCACCGAGACGAATGCCTGCGCCGAGGTGCTCTACTCGGCCACGCCGACAGGGACGGCCACGCCAGTTGGCCCGCCACGACTCGCGAGCTCTTCACCCTCGTCGAGCGCCCGCCTGCTGAGGCGGTGTGCTGGCTCCGCGGCTGACCCTTCGGACCCTAGCCGAGCACGACGCGATGCAATAGCCGTTGTTCATGGGTTCCGGTGACGGGATGCACCAAGACTTCCAGGTCCCCTTGCTGCCGCACTCAGGACCGGCTGACGTGCCGGGGCGCCCGCGGGCCGACCGGGGCCCTAGAATCTCGGTGCCGATTTGCCGGGCCGAAGGCCGGGCGCCACTCAGTCCGCGGAGGGAGCCATGGCGCAGCAGTTCATCGTGCAGCTCCGGAACGAGCCCGGCGCGCTGGCGACGCTCGCGGAGAAGCTGGCCGAGCGCGGCGTGGACCTGCGCGCGATCGGTGGCGGCGGGCTCGGCGATGTCGGGCACGTGATCATGACGACCGCCGACGACGACCTGGCACGGCGCGTGCTGGACGAGGGCGGATACACGTACTTCGAGGGCGAGTCGCTCCTCGCCGAGGTGGACGACCGGCCGGGCGGGATGGCCGCGATCGCGCGGCGCCTGGCGGATGCCGGCGTCAACGTGCACGGGCACCTCTTCATCGGGCGATGGGGCGACCGCGCCATGTTCGCGTTCGTCGTCGACGACCCGGAGAAGGCCAGGCCCGTCCTGGAGGCCTGAGATGCGCGTCCTCGTGCGGGAACCCTCGGCCGCCTTTCGTCAGGCCCTGTCCGGCCACCCCGAGCGCGACCGCATCGACGTCGAGCGCGCGGTCGCCCAGCACCGCGCGTTCGTGGCCGCCCTCTCCGCGGCGGGTCTCGAGGTCGTTGCCCTGCCGCCGGAGCCGGCGCTCCCCGACGCGCCGTTCGTCTCCGACGTCCTCGTGGCCCTCCCGCGCGCCGACGCTCCATCCGGTTCCGCGGCGCTGCTCGTGGTCGGGCGGCCCGGGGCCCTCTCCCGTCGCCGCGAGGTCGAATCGGTGGTCGCGGCAGCCCAGCCGTTCGCCCCCGACGCGGCGGTCGTCGAGATCGAGGAGCCGGGCACGCTCGACGGCGGCGACGTGATCGTCTACGGCGATCGAATCGCGATCGGCGTCTCCGGCCGGACCAACGTGTGCGGGGCGGGCCAGCTGGCCCTCTCCGTGGCGGAGCTCGGCTATCGCGCGTTCCTGTGCCCGGTCACGGATCGCCTCCATCTCGCGACCGCGATCACGCCGGCGGGATCCCGCCGGCTGGTGGGGACGGCGGCGGGCTTCGCGTCGCTGGACCGGGCGCCGCACGCGGCGCCCGACGACGAGATCGAGCGCCTGGTGGTCCCGGACGACGAGGCGGCCGGAGCGAACGTGCTGGCGATCGGGGGACGCGTGTTCATGGCGGCCGGATGCCCGCGGACCGCGGCGCTGCTGCGGGCCGCCGGCGAGACGGTGGTCGAGCTCGAGCTCGACGAGTTCTACCTGGCCGACGGCGGCCCGACGTGCCTGGTACAGGTGGTGCCGTAGGGGCGGCTGCGGCGGCGGGGCGTCTGCAACGGCGGTGCAAGCCGCGCCGGCGGCTCTCCCGGAGCGCGTGGCGCCGGTCTGGACGACAATATTGACCAGTCGTCCCAACTAAATCCGTCGGAGCACCATGGCTGACCCGTCCCGAGGCCCGTCCACGCCGTCGGTCGCCGCGCCCGATCCGGTGGCGAAGTCGATCGTCGTCCCCAACGAGTTCTGGTCGTCCGCACACCCCACCGCGTACGGCGGCGGCAGGGCACC
>JAJYJR010000910.1 GCA_021789355.1 Chloroflexota bacterium
GGGCCTGCGCCGGACCCCGCCCGGCGAGGAACTCACGATCATCGCGACGTACACCGCGATGTGGGCGCTGCGGGAGCTGTTCGTGCGGCGCGGGCAGCTCGCGCCCTTCTGGCAGGCATGAGCGCCTGCGGTACGGGAGACCCACGGTCGTGAGCGCCTCCGGCGCGTCCTCCCCGAGCGCGGTCAGGCTGACCATCGGCTACCTCTATCCGAGCGTCCTGAGCCAGTACGGCGACTGGGGGAACGTACGGTGTCTGCAGCAGCGCTGCGCCTGGCGGGGCATCGACGTCGAGATCCTGCCGCTCGAGGCCGGCACGCCCATCGAACCGTCCGCCGTCGACCTCTTCTTCATGGGCGGGGGCGCCGACTCGCAGCAGCGTCTGATCGCGCGGGACCTCGTGGTGGCCAAGGGCGACGCCATCCGCGAGGCCCTCGACGCAGGAAGCGTCGCGCTCCTCATCTGCGCCGGCTACCAGATGTGGGGCCGCCGCTATCGTCCCTTCCGCGGCGATGACCTCGCGGGCTTGGGGGTCTTCGACGCCGAGACGATCCACTGGGCGGCCGAGGAGCAGGCCATCATCCGGGACATCACGAGTGCGGGGCGCGAGCGCATGGTCGGCAACGTGGTGGTGGCGTGGGAGGGCGGGACCCTCGTCGGGTTCGAGAACCACGGCGGGCGGACCTATCTCGGGGCAGGGGCTCGGCCGCTCGGGCGCGTCCTCCTGGGCGCGGGCAACAACGGCAAGGACCGCACCGAAGGGGCCATCGTCCAGCATGCTTACGGCACCTACCTGCACGGGCCCCTCCTCCCTAAGAACCCGGCGCTGGCGGACCACCTGATCCGGCTCGCGCTCCAGCGCCGCTACGGCGAGGTCCCCTTCCCGCGGCTCGACGATGGCCTCGAAGCGCAGGCGCGGGAGGTGGCCCTGCACCTCCATCGCTAGCGCCCGAGCTGCACGCCATAGGGCGGATCGGTGGCCAGCAGCCGGGGCTGCGCACCGTCGAGCAGACGGGCCACGTCCGCGGGGTTCGTGGCGTCGCGGCAGAGGAGCCGATGCTCGCCCAGGAGCCAGAGGTCGCCGCGCTTCACGTAGACGTCCGCGGCGTCGGGCTCGGGGGGCAGCTCGTCGGGGTCGGTCAGACCCGGCTTCGGCGGCCGCATGCCGTCGAGGAGCTCCGCGAGGCCCGCATCATCGACGGTGATCTCGGCCAGCAGTTCGGCCAGCTTCCCCTGGTCGGGGATCGCCATGGCGCCGAGGGGGTCGAGCGTGGCGGTTCAAGGACGAGGGCCTCCTCGTCGGGATCGAGGTCGACGTACAGGACGGGCACCCTCGGTTCGCCGCGGCTGATGGCCTCCTCGATGCGGGCGTGGCCATCGATGACGAAGCCCGAGCGGCGGTTGACGAGGACCTGCGCCACCCAACCCACCTCGGCGAGCGAGCCGCGCAGGGCATCCCGCTGCGGTCCCGGATGCAGCCGCCAGTTCGCCGGGTTGGCCACCAGCTGCTCGGGGGGCTCCTCGCCCGTCCCCACAATGCGGTTGCGCCAGGGCGCGGGCGGTGCGACGGGAGTCTTCGTGGTCATGCGGCGACCTCGCAGCGTCGAGCTTGACTTGCATCGCCGCCGGAGTGAGTGATGGCGATGCACCCGCCGGATCGGCGGGCAGAAGCGAAAAGGATGGCCATGGTGGGCACGTACATCCCGGCGACCACCGACGAGATCGGCGAGATCCTGGCCGACGCCCGCAACGCCTGGGCGGACTTCCAGGAACTGGTCGCCACACTGAAAGCGGGCATGCGCCAGCACCCCGACCTCGTCCCGCAGCTGGAGCGGATCGAGGCATACGGCGCGCTGGTCGGACGCGACGAGGGCGCCGGCCAGTCCATGGAGGGCTGGCTCGACGAGATCGCGGACGAGCTTGCGATCGTGGCGTCGGCAGAGTCGATGGAGGAAGGAGACGCGCGATGAGCGACATGCGCACGTGCACCGGATCGAAGACCTTCGGGATCGAAAGCCACGAGGCGCCGGTGGAGGACTTCCCCGCCCAGCCCAGCCAGAAGGACGGCCTGGGGCGCCTGTGCAAGCCGCACTGGACGGCGTACACCCGGGCGCTGCGCACGGCAAATCGCGGACTTTCGGGGACGCGCGAGAGAAGTTGCGCCACGGTCAGGGGCGAAGTCCGAAAGGGTATTCCGCGGGAGCGGGCTGGCCGAGGCAGGGAGTGGCGACGCGGCCGCTTGCCGGACCGCGATGTACGTGCCGATCGCGCTCGCCGGGACCAGGCGCCGGCGGCCCACCTTGAGGCTCCGCAGCTCACCCTTCCCCACCAGGGCATACACGGCGGGGCGGCCGACGCCGAGCGCGGCCGCAGCCTGCGAGATGCTGCACAGCCGCTCCGGCACGTCAGCGGCTGCCGGCGCCTCCGCCAGCGCGGCGAGGATCGCCTCGCCGAGCTCGATCACGGCGGCGCGGATGCGGGCCTCGGCAGCGGGCGTCATGGCCGGGCCTCGCCTTCGGACGCGGGCAGATGGCCGTCATGGATCATGGGGAGCGGCCATCCTTGACTGAGGTTGCGTCGCGGTCGTGGGTGAGGCGCGGCGCCGCCCGGTTGCAGCGCGCGTGTCCGGGAGCCGTGGACAGCCGGTTGTCGCTGTGCCCGAGGTCCCACGCCTCACCGGGTTCGAT
>JAJYJR010000911.1 GCA_021789355.1 Chloroflexota bacterium
GGCGAGGTTCACCGGTGCGGCATCACATTCCCGGCGTGCGGCCCGGTGCGGCATCACACTCCCGGCCTGCGCCCTACGCGTTGTATGTGAACAGCCAGCGCGGCCCGACCTGAAACAGCCAGCGTGGCCCGACCTGATCGGCCAGCGACGTTCGCCACGGCAACGCCGGACGGCCCCCGCCTACCGGACCGACCAGGCGCTGCGGGAGCGCCTGGTCACGCTCGCTTGCACCACCCATGCGGGGGTCACCGGGCCCACCTGGCCGAGCTGCTCAGCCGAGCGCGGGGCCAACCGATAGCTCGAGCCGCTCCGGGATGACCGCCGCGAAGCCATGGGCGATCGCGGTCTCGGTCAGACGGAGCGTCGCGTCCCGGAACCCACGGGCGTGGATGCGCTTGAAGAGCGCCTCTGCGAGCATCCGGCGCCCGACCCCGTCTCGGCCGTGCGCCACGTCGCAGCGAGATCTCGCACGTGGCGCATGGGCACGTCGGCGGACACTCCGTCCGCCAGACGCGGTCGGGTGGCCTGGCCGTGCTCCAGCGCACGAGCGCCACGCGTGTCGGCCGATTCAGATGCGCGGATGGTGACGTCGAGCGTGTCGCTGCGATGAGACACCATCGTCGGCCTCGTTCCGCACTGGCAGAGAGGGGACCACGATCGGTCACCAGACCGACCGGGCAACCTGCCGGGGAGTATCGTGGCCGTCGGCCGCGCGCACGCGCGCGGCTGGACCCCCACGGAGCCATCCCTGCCCCTGGGGCCGGGAGCCCGATGCCGGTGTCCTGCTCAGGATACGGACGGGCCCGTGAGCCCAGTGCCGGCGCGGCTCCCGAGTGCGGCGCCGAGGAGGACGAGGTAATGGCCGATCTGACCGCCGAAGCGACCGAGCTGCTGCAGGGGCTGATCCGCAACCGCTGCGTCAACGACGGTTCGCCGCAGTCCGGCGGCGAGGCACGCAACGCCGACCTGCTGGCCGCATACCTCGACGGTGCCGGCCTGCAGTTCCAGCGCGTCGAGCCGCTGCCCGGTCGGACCAGCCTGGTGGCCCGGCTCGAGGGCACCGATCCAACCGCGCCGACCCTGCTCCTGATGGGCCACACCGACGTCGTCCCGGCCAACCCGGCCGACTGGGAGCGCGACCCGTTCGGCGGCGAACTCGTCGATGGCGAGGTCTGGGGCCGCGGGGCGGTCGACATGCTGAACCTCACGGCGTCCATGGCGGTCGCCACGCGCCACATCGCCGCCGACGGGCCCCGTCCGCGGGGCACCCTCATCTTCCTGGGGGTGGCCGACGAGGAGAGCGGCGGCGGGTTGGGCGCGGGCTGGCTGCTCGAGCACGAGTCAGCGGCCGTGCGGGCCGACTACGTCGTCACCGAGGCCGGTGGTTTCCGGCTGCCCCTGCCGAGCGCCCATCCCGGGCCGATCCTTCCCGTGATGGTCGGCGAGAAGGGCATCCAGTGGGTCCGGCTGATCGTCCGCGGTCGGTCGGGCCACGGATCGATGCCGTTCAAGAGCGACAACGCGGCGGTCAAGGCGTCCGAGGTCATCCGCCGGATCGCCGCCACCGCGCCACCGGCCATGCTCCACGACGTGTGGCGGGGCCTCGTCGGGCAGGCCGGCCTGCCGCCCGAGCTGGCCGTGACGCTGCTCGACCCGGTCGCCCTCGAACGCTTCCTGGAGGCCTCACCGGATGTCGGCCTGGCGCGCACCCTGCACGCCCTGACGCACACCACGATCTCGCCCACGTCCGTGCACAGTGGCAGCAAGACGAACATCATCCCCGACCGGGCCGAGATCGAGCTCGACATCCGGACCCTGCCGGGCCAGACGTCCGATGACATCGTGGCGCTGCTGCGGAGCTCGCTCGGCGACCTCGCCGACTCGGTCGAGATCGAGACGCGGATCGCCGATCCGGCGAGCGCCTCGCCCGCCGACTCGCCCCTGTACGACGCGCTGCGGCGGGGCATCGAGCGGCTCGTGCCGGGGGCTCGCGTGCTGCCGTTCATGATCATGGGCGGGACCGACGCCCGGTTCTTCCGCCGCCACGGCGCGACGGCCTACGGGGCCGGCCTCTTCAGTGACCGGGTGCCCTCGGGGGAGTTCATGCGCATGTTCCACGGGCCGAACGAGCGGGTCGACCAGGAGTCGCTGCGGCTTTCGACCGAGCTCTGGCTCGGGCTGGTCGCCGACCTGCTGGGCTAGCGGACGACCTGGCCGCCCTGCCTCATACCCCGGCCGGACCGCGCCGAGCTCGGACATCCTGCCGGTCCGCGAACACGTCGCGAAGGACCCGGCCCTGTGCGTCGCGGGGGGCGGGCACCCCGATCCACTCGGCCACCGTCGGCGCGACGTCGACGAGTTCGGGGCGCTCGGCGCGCGCGTATCCAGCTCGTATACCGGGTCCTGCGAGAATGAGGGTGGCGAGCTCGGTTCCGCGCCCCAGGGACACCGTCGGCAGGCTGCATCCGTGGACGCTGCCGAACTTGCCGGCGATGAACTTGCGGTCGCCGAAGTCGGCCTCGATGTGATGCTGGGGTCCGACGCGCACGACCGTCGCGCCGTCGGCAGTCAGCGGGAACCAGTTTGTGTCCCCGCTGTAGCCGGGGCGCATGGCATAGATGACGTCCCCGGCTCGCTCGCCGCCCTGACCGAGGGCGGCCGCCTCGCGGTTGCTGATCGCCAGC
>JAJYJR010000912.1 GCA_021789355.1 Chloroflexota bacterium
CGTGGCGAACGGGTCGACGTCGATCCCGGCCAGCGGCAACAGCCGACCCACCGCCTGCTGCGACAGGTACTGCACGCCGCACCCCCGGTCGCCCGACCAGTCATCCACGGGCGCGCCGGGTGCCGCGTCGATCGGAACGAACGCGAGCTCGTCCAGCCAGGAGGTGAGTCTGCCCTCGAGCGTGACGTAGCCCGCCGCTTCACTCGATCCCATGGCGACGCCGAGAAGCCCCCCCACGCCTGACAGCATCGCCCCGGCGAGCGCGGTCACCTCCCCGTCGTTCACCACCACGAACGGCACGCCACCCCAGGCATCGCGCAGCTCCCGGAAGATCCCGCGGACGCGCTGCTCGAACTGCGCACGCGGCACCCCGCGGAACAGCGACGCGACACGCACCTCGCTGTCGACGTAGACGCCCGCCGCGCTCCCGCCGATGGCGTCCACCCTGGGCAGGTGCGCCGCGGCGCTCCGCAGCGAGGCCATGATCTCGTCCACGTGCCATTGCGGGTCGTCGTGTGCGGCCGGATCCCAGCGCACCTCCTCGCTGAACACGACCCGCCCGTCGATGACCGCGGCCACCTTCCGGTCGCTCGCGCCGAGGTCGAAGCCGATGCGGCACCCGTCGAGGTGACGGCCGATCGGGACGGCGGACTCCAGGGAATCCGGAAAGTCCGCCCGACGGGCCCGGAGGACCTCGAACGGCCGCCCGTAGACTTCCTGGCCCATCATCCGGGCATCGAAGCTGCCCGCCGGGTCGGTCGCGTAGTGCCGGCGCACCGCCTCCACGAGATCGTCGGGTCCATCGACCCAGACGCGTGACCCTCCGTGCGACCACAGCATCGCCTTGAGGAGACGCTCGGCCGCCCAGTGGCCCGTTGCCGCATCCGGGTGCCCGTCGGGGAAGACCCGGACGTCGCGGAGGAGGACCGATCCGCCCGGCTGTTCCACCGCCAGCGATGCGGTGACGCCGCCGGATTCGCGGGCGAGTCGCTCCGCCAACCGCCGCGCGGCGGTTGGCGGGCGGAACCGCCCGTCCAGCGGTGGAGCGACGCGCGGCGCCGGCATGAGCTCGGAAATACCGGCACCGGAGGCCCCCGCCACGACCGGCCCTTCCACGGCGCGGTCCATCAGCGGCACTGCCGGGAGGATGCGGTCCGGAGGGTGTCCGCGGCACCGATGACCCCGGCGCCGGCCTCACTCCCGCCCGGAACGGCGCCCGTCCGGCCCGCCGCGTATGCGACCTCCCCGTCCACCAGCGTGGCCAGCACCTCCCAGCGCTCGTCGAGCACCACCAGGTCGGCCCGCCGGCCCAGCGCCACCCGGCCCAGCTCCCCGTCGAGCCCGAGCAGGCGGGCCGGGTTGAGCGTGGCGAGGCGCACGGCCAGGGACGGCTCGAGCCCGGCGCGCTCGACCAGGTTGCGCGGCACGAACCCGGTGACCCCGAAGCGCGGCAGCCCCGCACAGATCGCCGCGAGGTCGGCCTGCGGGTCGGCGAAGTCGTGGCCGAAGGCGCCGTTGAGCTGCAGGTCGAGCAACCCTGGCAGGAGGCGGGCGCCGGGCCCGCCGAGGGCGCCGGCGGGGACCGCCTGGGATGCCTCGAGCGGGCGGATCGCCGCGATGCGGCCCTCGGCGACGGTCACGAGGCAGCGCCCGCGGTCCTCGGGCGCGTAGAGGTGGCCGGAGAGCTGCATCATCGGGTCAGCGTCACCTTGGTGAGGTTGCGCGGCGCCTCGGGGTCCAGGCCCCGGGCCCGCGCGAGGTGGTAGGCGAAGAGCTGCGCCGGGATGATCGCGACCAGCGGCGCGAGCCACTCGGGCACGCCGGCGGGGAGGGCCACCCCGTCGCCCAGCGCCAGGGTGTCCGGGTCGTCGGAGAGGACCAGCAGCCGCGCGCGGGCGCGGCGCAGGCGCGCCAGCAGCTCGGTCATCCCGGCCCGGGCGGGCCCCGCGGTGGCGACGGCCAGCACCGGGAACCCGGGCTCCAGGAGCGCGATGGGGCCGTGCTGGAAGTCGGCCGCGGAATAGGGGTCGGCCAGCACCCCCGCGAGCTCCTTGAGCTTCAGGGCCCATTCGCGCGCGGTGGCGTACTGGAAGCCGCGGGCCAGCACCACGGCGCGGTCCTCCGCCGCGTAGGCGCCGGCGAGCCGTCCCGCCTCGGCCTCGCTGCCGAGGGCCGCCCGCAGGGCGGCGGGGAGGGCCGCCAGCTCGCGCCGGGAGCGGGCGTCGCCGGCCAGCGCCCCCGAGAGCAGCGCGATCACCGCGATCTCGGCGAGGTACGTCTTGGTGGCGGCGACGGCGCGCTCGGGGCCGGCCTCCAGCGCGACCATGTGCTCGGCGGCCGCGGCCAGCTCGGAGGCGGGCTCGTTGGTGAGGGCCACGGTCAGGGCCCCCTGGCGGCGCGCATCGGCGAGGACGGCCACCACGTCGGGCGAGCGGCCCGACTGCGAGATCCCGAGCACCAGCGCGTGGTGGAGCCGCGGCGCGCTGCCGTAGAGCGAGGCGAGCGAGGGCGCGGCGAGGGCCACCGGGAGCCCGTTGCGCGCCCCCAGGATGTACTGCGCGTAGATCGCGGCGTGGTCGGAGGTGCCGCGGGCCGCGATCACCACCAGCTCCACGTCGCGCGCGCGCACCGCCCGGGCGACCGCGTCGATGGCGGGCCCGGCCCGGTCCAGCAGCCGCTCGA
>JAJYJR010000913.1 GCA_021789355.1 Chloroflexota bacterium
CGCCGTCGCTGGCGATGACGCGGAACGCCGCCCGGCGCTCCAGAGCCTCGCGCTGCTCATCGTCGAGGTGGGCTGCCAGCAGGTCCCGGGCGCGCTGCTTCGCAGCCTCCCGCTCGGCCCGCCACTCCCCCAGTGCTCGCTCGCGCTCCCGGCGCTGCTCCTCCGTCTCGGGGGCCGGCTGCGTGTACATCGTCCCGTCCGCGCCGACGACCCACGCGTCCCACACGGTGGCGACCGTGTTCACGACGGTGGTGGTCCACGCCACCCACGTCCCGTTGACGAGCCCGCCGCCGGTCGTGTTGTCCCACGTCGTCGTCGTGGCCGAGGTCGTCCAGTTCGCCCAGACCTGATACGAGGGGCCGGTGGCGGGATAGTCGGTCCACTGGCTCGCGTACGAGTCCCAGTACGGCACGGCTCAGCCTCCGGCCATCGGCGGGGCGAGGATGATCTTGCCCGCGTCCGGGTCGAACTCGCGGATCTGCTTGCCCTTCTCCCCCGCGCGCTTCACGGCGAACGCGAGGAAGCCCTTGCCGCGCAGGTCGTCGAACACCCGCCGGGCCGCCGCCACCTCGTCGGCGTTGGCGGGGTCCCACACCTGCTTCACGTCGCCCTCGCGCCCGAGGGTCCGCATCTCACCCACGACCGACCTCCCGCTGCCCCTGCAGCCACTTCCACGCCGCGACCGCCGACTGGCGGTACGTCAGCGTCGAACCCGCGTAGCACGACCCGACCGGGTGCCCCGGCAGTGCCGTCAGGTGCTCGATCCCGCCCATCACGCCGCGGAGCTGGCACTCGGCGTGGACGGGAACGCTCTGCGCCCGACCGTCTACGAACGCGCCCTCGTACACGCCGCGGTCGCCCTCCGCGATGGGCTCTTCGCAGAGGAGGCACGTCGCGCCCACCGGCGTCGCCACCTGCTCCGCGCCCTCGGTGATGGGTGCGCCCCAGTCCTCCCCGAAGTAGCGCCCGCGGTACAGCCGGACGACCGGCTCCTCGCAGGTCACCCCACGACCTCCCGCGCCAGCACGAGGGTGGCCGCGTCCGCCCCGCCGTGGCCGTCCAGCCACGCCCGCAGGCGCTCCTCGGCGGTCAGCGACGCTCGCTCCCGCGGGGCCTCCGCCGCTCGCACGACGCTCACGTCCACGCGGACGTAGTGAGCCCCGGCCGCCCTCGCGTCGTCCTCCAGCCGCGTCTTCCACGCGGGCTCGGGACGGCGGTCGGCGTAGACCCGGAAGCGCACCATCGCCCCGTCGAGCAGGCTGCGCCACTGGTCCGGGACGTGCGGCTCGCCCCCCGTCGCGCCGGGTGGCCGCGTGATGTCGAACGTGCGGAGCGGGCGCGCCGGCGAGTCGACGACCCTGACGTGCGCATTCTCGCCGCGCTCTACGTCGGCCACCAGCGCGCCCTTCCGCTGGCCCTCCTCGCTCCAGTCCCAGCGCATCGGGCTGCCGCAGTACCACGCGTTCGCGCGGAGCCGCTGCTGCGCGTGCAGGTGACCCAAGAGCGCGAGGTCGTATCCCTCCAGCGCGGAGGCAGAGATCGTCACGTCCCAGCCCGCGCGCATGGTGCGCTCGGCCCCCAGCGTCGCGCCGGCCACCGACAGGTGTCCGACATAGATCCCGAACGCCTCGCCGCGGTCGTCCGCGGCCCAGTCGAGCGCGCGGCGCTGGACCGCCTCGGACACGCGCGCCTGCCGCTCTCCGATGGTGCCCGGCCCGTCGAGCGAGCGCGGGTGGGGGTACGGCTCGGCGTACACGCGGGCGGTGCCCCACGCCCGCAGCCCCACGTCGATCACGCGGGGCTCGGTCGCCACGTACACGTCGTGCATCCGCACCGCGTCGAGCCAGCCCAGCGTGTGCGAGTCGGGATCGCCCACCACCGACGGACCGTCATGGTTGCCGCCCACGATCACGAGCGGGCAGGTGCGCGCGATGCGGCTCGCGGCGGCGGCCACCATCCGCAGCTCGCGCGGAGCCGGACGGCGGGAGTCGAAGGTGTCGCCGGCCCACACTGCCAGCTCCGCCTGCTCGTCCTCCACCAGCGCCACGAACCAGTCGAGCACCGCCGCCGTCTCGGCCGCGCGGGCTCCGGGCTGACCCTCCCAGCGGCGCGACCCAGCGTGCAGGTCTGACATCGCGACGACCTTCATGGCGTCCTCCGCCGCTCGTGGGCGCGTCGGGACCGGGGGTAGTGTGGTACAGCCCTCGCGGGGGCATCGACGCTTCTACCGGGGTCCACGGCGACGTGGAGGCCCTTGGCGTAGGGGCACGGCCCCCACGCCTGCGGCCAGTGGATCACGTCGCGGTACTCGCTCGGCGGGTCGGCCGGGGCCGTCGCCGGCAGGACGCCGCGCCGCCGCGCGAGGTCGCCGTTGCGGTACCAGTCGGCGCCGGTCATCGGCCGGCCGCACCACGAGCACGTCGCGCCGGCGGCCTCCCACCGCCCGCAGTCGGGGCACGCCTGCTCCAGCAGCCCTCGCGACAGGTCGTCCACGCTCGCTCCACTCAGTGACCCGCCTCCAGCATCGGCAGCTTCCCGGCCGCGATGAGGTCGCCGACCGTCTGCCCGCCGCTCGTGAGCATGTACGGCAGCAGCTCGCGCTCCAGCGTCGTGTCGCCCGAGTCGATGAACTCCAGCTTGGCCTTGAGGAGCAGGACGTTCGCCCGCCAGCGCCGTCGCCAC
>JAJYJR010000914.1 GCA_021789355.1 Chloroflexota bacterium
CAATGGATCGAGGGGCTGCTCGAGCGCCGACCCGACGGCGAACGGTGGCTCCGCCAGTGGCTCGACATCATCGACCGTGGGCCCGAGGCCGTGATGCGCGTCATGACCTCGACGGACCCACTCGCCCGCGAGCTGCGCCAGAACTCGCCATTCCTTCTCCTCCTCTCGGAAGCCGAACGGCGTACGGTTCTGGCCGCCTTCGCGGCAGCTCGAGCGGAAGGTCGCGCGGGTCGATGAAGCGCCCGCAGCTTGAACACGTCCTTCGTGCCGCAGCCCGGATCGTGAACCTGAACCGTGCCGGGCGAGTTTGTTGACATTGTGCGGCATCGCCGGTTGGTAAGCAGGCGAACCTGGCCGTCAAAATATAGGTCTTGCGTGGCTGCCACGCAGCACCTATATTCCTGGCATGACAACCGCCGCTATTCGCCGCCAGTCAGCCCTCGATGCCATCGCTCGGGTCGTCGCCGGGGCGCGAGCCGCTGAGGTCGAGGATGAGGTCGTCGATTTCAAGGAAGAGGGCGGGACGGTACTTCGAGGCGGGGCGAGGACGTCCATCGATCCTCGACACCTGCCCGCGGCGGAAGGCCTCGCCATGGAAGTGGCATGCCTGGCGAACTCTCGGTCTGGTGGCATCCTCGTCGTCGGGGTGAACGATCAGGGATCGGGCCCGGCCGCGCTCGTCGGCACGTTGCTTGACCTCCAATGGCTGAGAGAGCGGATCTGGTCGCTGACGTCGCCGCACTACTCGGTGGACGAGATCGAGGAGGTCACGTCCTTCGGACCTCGCCTGTACCTGATCAACGTTCCGCCCGCGCTCGAGGAAATCCGGGCGGGCGGCAAGCTCCGGATGCGACGAGGAACCGCCTGCGTCGAGATTTCTGGCGATGACGCGCGGCGGCTCCTTGAGGATCGCCGCGGGTTCGACTGGAGCGCCGAGCCAAGTGGCATCCGGCTCTCGGCAGCCGACCCTGTGGCGTTCAGGTCGGCCAGACGGCGATACCAGGAACGGCGAGGCGCGGCGCCGGAGAGCGACCGTGAGTTGGCGAGCCGGATGGGTGTTCTGCTCGACGACGCTGATGACCCTGAGCTCAACCGGGCAGGCGCGCTTCTCCTGACGGCGTTTGAGCCGCACGTGAACCAGTTGCAGCTCCTCATCACCGACGCCGAGGGGCTGCCGTCGCGCCAGCACCTTCTGCGGGCCGCTCCGCTGTTGCCGGTCTTCGACGAGGCGCTCGCGCTGCTGGACACCGTGGCCTTCCCTGAGAGCCAGCCGGTCATCGTGAGCGGGACACGCCGAGAACTGCGAGCGGTGCCAGATGCCGCGTATCGCGAGGCACTCGTCAACGCGATCATGCATCGCGATTACCAGCTCGATCGCAGCACGATCGTCGCGATCGCAACCGGATCGCCGAGCGGCGCGTTCAAGGTCCGCTCGCCCGGTGGCCTCCCGGCGAGCGTCTCGGTTGGACGTCTCCTCGCGACGCCCTCGCGCCCTCGCAACGAGGCACTCGCCCGCGCTCTCCGCACGCTCGGGGTGGCGGAGCGCGAGGGTGTGGGCATCACCACCATGTATCGAACGATGCTCCGCGACGGCCATCCGGCACCTGAAATCACCGAGGACGCTGGGGACGTCGTCGTCCGGTTGGCCGGAGGTCGTCCCGACCTGGGTCTGCGGGCCTTCTTCGACGAGATGGAGACACGGGACGAGCGACTCGGTCAGGACGCGGTCGCGGTCATCGCAGTTCGTGAGATCCTGCGATCCACCCCGCTCCGACCCGAGGAGCTGGCTCTCGCCGCGCAGCGAACGAGCGGAGAAGCCCTCGACACCCTGTCCGCACTCGAGCAGGCTGGCGTAGTCGAGCGGCTGCTCGATCGCAGCCTGTCCTTCCGTCTGACTCGCGCATCTCGGACTCAACTCGGGTCAAGGGTGAGCTACCGGCGTTCCACCCTCGACGAACACTGGGCTCTCGTGCGCGCTTACCTGGACGATAACCGTGAGATCAGCCGCGACGATGCGGCCAGGCTGCTCGACGTGACCCCGGACCGTGCCACCCGCGTACTCGGTCAGCTCTTGCGAGATCGTCGTCTCGCACTCGCGGGGCCGCGCCGCGGTCGCGCTGTCCGGTATCGCCCTGCTGACGCGTGAGGGAATCCAGCATCGATTGCTACTCGTCCGCTCAGGAGCGACCTCTGGCGGGCCGGTCCAAATGCCCGGTGCGGCGGCGAAGTATGGGGGGCACGATCCTCGCGATCAGCGCGGTGACCTTCGCCGCGGCCTCATCCACGTCGATCACCGGGAAGTGGTTCGCGACGGCCGAGGCGGCGTATGCGTCCGCCCAGGACCGGAACACCGTGACGGCCGGGGGCCAGGGGTGCTTCTGCCGCAGTCTGAAGACCTCTTCGCACGCGGTGCGGACCGCGGGCCAGTCGCCGACGAGCTCCTCGAGAAGCTGGAGGTCGAGGACGTCGGTGAACCGGTGGTTCTGCTCGCCCGGCTTCACCTCGGCGCGCATCCGCGCCGAGCACCGCCGACACGACCATGTACCCGACCCCGAGGCGGACCCGCTCGGTGACCTGGCCCTCGGCGCGGGCTCGGTCCCGGATCCAGGCGTCGAGGATCTTCGCGCTCGCCGGCCGCTTCGCCTTCGGGAAGCCGCTCACCTCGCGAGGGCCTTC
>JAJYJR010000090.1 GCA_021789355.1 Chloroflexota bacterium
CTCCAACCTGACCTGCCAGCCGGCTGGGACGGTGAAGCTGCCCTCGGTCGAGACCCACGGCAGCTGGGTGGCGTCGGCCAGCAGGTTCACGGCGGGGATCGTCCCGGTCCCGGCACCGGCGGGGACGGTCGCGGCGCCCACCAGGTAGTCGGCCAGCCCGTCGCCGAGGTAGATGTTGAACACGATGTCGGCGGTGGCGTCCGAGGTGCCGGCAATGGCACCCACCCACGAGCCTGCATCCGGCCCTGCCGTGAGCAGCGTCTTCCTGGCCAGGTCTCCGTCCCGGTGGGTCCATGCCCGCGGCGTGCCGTTGTTCAGGCCCCGAATCGCCAGCGGTTCCTGGCGCATGCCCTGCGCAGGCGGATCGGACGCCGGGTCGTGCGGTTCGCTCGACGACGCGTCGTGCCCGAGGTCGCGGTCCTCCGTGGAAGCGTCGGCCACGGGTGACGGAACCGGCCGGTCGGGGTATGCGACGGTCATCGGCAGGGCCGGATCGGGGGCGTCGGCGGTCCCGACGGCTTCGGCCGTTTCGTCGGCCTCGTCGGCCTCGTCCACCCCGGCGGCGTTGACCTCGGCAGCCCGGTCGGCTTCGTCGGCCCCGGCGGCCAGCTCGCGCTCGTCCGTCCACGGGTAGGCGGCGGTGTCGGGGAGGTCGAGTGCGAGCTCGGCCTCGTCCACCCAGGAGTCGGCCTCGTCGGCCCAGGATCCGGTCCCGGCATCCGATGGCTCGATCGGGTCCAGCGGACGGACAGACGGCACGACCCATGGCGCGCCGCGGCCGCCCGGCACCTGCCAGGCCCAGGCCTGCTCCAGGCGCATGCGAGCCCTGTGCTTCTTCTTGGTCTTCTTCATTGCCTTGCGGTGTGCGCTGCCTCTCGGCGTCTGGTCGCTGATCACGGGTGCAACGTCGCGCGCCGCGGCCTCGCGCGCCAGCCCCCCAAAGGTCCTGCGCGAGGGTGGGTCCGCGGTTCGTGAAGCGGCGAGATCGACCGGCTCCACCCGCGGCCCACCGCCTACCGCAGGTGGAACGTCGGCGCGCCGACCGGGGCTCGCTCCTCGAGGCTGACGTTCGGGCCGATCGGTTAGGGTATTCCTCGCCCCGGCCGTGAGGTCGCGGCTACGCGATCGACGCCGCGCGGCACGTGTTCGAGGGCACGGGAGCGGATCCAGGAGGGCCGCGCATCGCCTGGGTCACTGCGTCCGGCCCGTCAGGAGGGCCGCCCAATCTCCGCCAGACCTGGACGCGAAGAGGGGGGAGCACGATGAGCGACGATCAGGTGGCACCTGGGACGAAGGGTGTGACGGTGAAGTTGCTAGCAACGGTTGACCTTGGCCCCGAGATCGAGGGCATGGAACGGCGCCAGCTTCGAATGCGCATGGTGACCATCGAAGTGGGGTCGCGACGGACTACGGGCCGGGGAGTGGGCTGGCCCGAGGATCGGAACACGACCCACTGGCTCGAGAACAGGGGAACAATTCCCGCGGTGGACATCTCGGTCGATGTCGTCAGCCAGGAGTGAATCGAGGTACCGCTGCCGAGGGTGTCACGGGCACCCGCCGGATCGGGATCACGCGTCGCGGGCTGGCTCCCGCGGCAATTCACAGTCGACCCTACTGATCGAATGGAGCGTGAGTTGAGCGAAGTCAAGATCGGCGCACTCTGCTGGAACCAGTACACCGACTGGGCCTCGCTCCTCGAGGCGGGCGTTCGGGCCGACCGGCTCGGGTACGACACCCTTTGGACGTGGGCTCGACGATAGGTATACCATAGACGCGTGAAGCAGCCGGTCGGCTACCTGCGCAAGTCGCGCGTCACCAGCGACCACACCGTCTCCTGGGAGGTGCAGGAGGCCGCCATTCGGGAGCTGGCCGCCCAGCACGGCGAGACCCACGAGCTGGTGCTCCTCTCGGACTGGAACAAGTCAGGCCGGCGCGACGGCCAGGGGCGCCCGGGGTACCGGGCGCTCACCGAGATGATCGAGGCGGACCAGGTCTCAGCGCTCTACAGCTACTCCCTCTCGCGGCTGTCGCGCTCCCTCGCCGACTTCGCCAAGCTGGTCGAGCTGTGCCGCGCCCACGGCGTCCCCATCCGTCTCGCGGCCGACCGGCACCTGGACTTCGACACAGCCAGCGGACGGGCCATGGTCAACGTGCTCGCCTCGTTTGCGCAGATGGAGGCCGAGCTCGCCCAGGAGCGCGCCCGTGACACGGTGGCGGTCCGGCGTGCGCGGGGCGACCGGATCGGCCCCACCTTCTACGGCGAGCGAGATGGCGAGGATCTCGCCGCCGTGACCGACGCCTTCCGGGAGGCCGGCTCGGTTCTGGGGGCCGCCCGCCTGCTCAACGCCCGCGGGGTGCCGACCCGCCGCGGCGGCCTCTGGAGCGCCACCACGGTGCGCCAGATCCTGCTGCGTGGCGACCGGCTGCCGCGTCGCGGCCGCCAGGGCGCCAAGCCTGCGGCCCCCTTCCTCCTGTACCACCTGCTGCGCTGTCACTGCGGCCGGCTCCTGACCGGGGTGCGCTACCGCAACGGCCCGAACCCGAACTACGTCGTGTACCGCTGCCTGCAGGGACGGGTCGATCCCGCGCACGGCGGTCCGCGCTCGGTGCCCGAGAGCCGCCTGCTGCCCTGGGTGACGGCCGAGGCGACGCGGTTGCGCACGCCCGAGCTGGTGGCGCTCGTGGAGGCCGATGCCCAGCGGCGCGCCGAACTCGCCACCCAGCGCGAGCGGGTACTCGACATGTACCAGGCGGGGATCCTCGGCAAGGCTGAGCGTGACCGGCGCCTGGCGGCGCTCGCCGACCAACTCGACGCGCTCGATAACACCCGCCGGGTCGCCGCCGTGCCCGCCATCGACTGGTCCTGGCCGGCCGAGCGGGTCAACGGGGTGCTGCGCGCGATGTGGGAGCACGTCGAGCTTGACGACCGGATGCGCCCGGTCCGCGCCGCGTGGCTGGTGCCGGAGTGGCGGGCGGAGTGAGCCGCTGGGCCTGGCGCGTGCGGTCGTGCCAGGCGGCCGTGGCGCACTTCGAGCCACACCACTTCTGGTCCCGGCGCTTCGGCCGGTAGATCGCACCGCAGTGCAGGCACTGGCGCGCCGCCCGCCAGCGGAGGCCCTGGGCCGCCGACCGAGCGTGTGCCACGGGGGCCGGCCAGCTCACGGCTTCGAGCACCTGAAGGTAGGCGGTCGCGAGAGGCCCCACGGCGCTGATCACAGGCTGCAGCCGGAAGGCGGCTCCCTCTTCGACTGGCACGGCGTCCACGGTGACGCGCAGGAGCCCCTCGAACACCCGCTCGCGTAGCACCGAGAGGAGCAGGTACGACACCTGCAGGCGCGCCTCCACCCCCGGCGAGGATGCCTGCTGCGGCGACGCCCGGAGCCCGAAGGCGGCCGCCAGCTCTGGACCGGACAGTCCGGCCCGGCGCTCCGTGAACAGGCTCCACGGAGCCAGGCCCTGCAGTTCCTGGCGGGCGCCAGGCAGGATCGCGTCCGCAGCTTCCACGAGGCTCGCCTGCGCAAGGTCGAGCGGATGGCCGCCCCGCAGTGCCCTCAGGAAGCGCGGCAGGGCTGCGTTGGGCGGCCGGAGCAGGGCCGCGCCGGTCCCCCGACGGAGGAGCGTCGCGAGCCCCCAGGCCTGGCCCAGCCGGCCGCACGCGAGACGGATCTCCTCGATCGTCTCGAAGCGCTCCCGGGGGCGTGCGCGGATGCCGAGGAAGCCGTGCGCGCGCACCCAGGCGAGGATCTGGCCCTCGTCCGCGACCGCGAGGCCGATGAGTTCCTCGACCAGGCGGCCGGCGACGTCGGGCACCCAGACGTGGGGGGCGCTCATGCGCGGGTCGGGGGTCTGGTCGACGATCGCGCGGACGCGGACCAGCCGAGGATCGCGCCGCAGCCGCGCACCCGCGTCGGCTGACCCAGCCCACCAGCCCCGATCAGTCGGCACCGGCGCGAACCAACGCAGCCCCTCCGGATAGGCGGGATCGACAAGCGCGTCGCGCAGCCAGTACGCCTCGCCGACGACCCACGGTGCCGCCCCGAGCACGACATCTGACGCGAATGGCTGAGAGGCTTTGTCCATGCTTCTACGCACCAGCCTAGCCTTCGGCCATGCACCAGTCAATCGACAGGGCGATGCTCGACGTCAGCACCGGGTTCGGCCTCAAGGTCCGCCGGCAGGCGCTCGGCATCCAGGCCCGCAGGATCGCGCAGCTCATGGGCGTCACCCGCTCGCGGGTCGCCGCGATCGAGGCCGCGCGCTACCCGACGCGCGCGGCGCGCACGCGGTACCTCGATGCGTTGCAGCGCGCAGCGGCAGAGCGGTAGCGACGCCATGGACCGGTCGCGGTGCACGCTCGCCAGTATCCGTGACGCTCAGGTGCCGGGATCGGCGCCCGTCCCCCTGGCCTCGCTCACCCTGCTGCAGCGGCGCGTCGTGCTCGCCCTGCTGGAGGCCGAGCAGGTGGGCCGCGCGGCCCGACCTCGTGAACCGCACGCCACGAGCGCCGTGTCGGCCGCGGACGAGGGCCTCATCGATGTCGCGCCGGTCGATGGGCTGCCCAGGGCCAACCGCCTCCTCGACGCTGTCCTCGCCGAGGAGGCGGGGTCGTGACCAGGCCGACGGCTGCGGAGCAGCTCATCGCGATCGGCCGGGAGGCACCGCTCTTCCACGCGCCCGATGGGATCGCCTACGCGAGCGTACCGGTCGATGGACACCAGGAGACGTGGGCGCTGCGCAGCTCCGGCTTCAAGTCGTGGCTGGCCGGCACGCTGTGGCACCGCACCGGCCACATCGCCCGCGCCCAGGTGCTACAGGACGTGCTCACCACGCTCGAAGCGGTGGCCCGGTTCGAGGGGCCCGAGGAAGCGGTGTTCGTGCGGGTCGCCGTGACGAAGGGCGCGATCTACCTCGACCTCGGGGATGAGGCGTGGCGAGCCGTCGAAGTGACCGCGAAGGGCTGGCAGATCGTCGCCCATCCCCCGGTGCGCTTCCGCCGGCCACGCGGGCTGGCGGCGCTCCCCGGTCCGGTCCCCGGCGGCCGCCTGGATGCCCTGCGGCCGTTCCTGAACCTCGCCGCCGGCGAGGACGACCGCTGGATCTTGATCGTGGGCTTTCTCGTGGGCGTGCTGCGGAACGGGCCGTACCCGGTGCTGGTGCTGGGTGGCGAACAGGGCTCGGCGAAGACGACCGCCAGCCGCATGATCCGCGCGGTGGTCGACCCCGCCACGAGCCCGGACCGGGCCGCGCCCCGCGACGATCGAGACCTCCTGATCGCCGCGAGCAACACCCGCCTGGTGGCCTACGACAACCTCTCCCACCTGTCGGACTGGCTGAGCGACGGCCTGGCGCGTCTGGCGACGGGGGCCGGCTTTGGCACCCGGCTGCTCTACTCCGACGACGAGGAGAAGCTCTTCTACGCCGCCCGGCCGATCATCATCAACGGCATCGGCGAGCTGGCCGTGCGCTCCGACCTCCTCGACCGCAGCCTGCTGGTCACCCTGCCGCGCATCCCCGATGGCAAGCGGCGGCCGGAGTCGGAGCTGTGGCCAGCCTTCGAGGCCGCCCGTCCCGCCATCCTGGGCGGGCTGCTCGACGCTGCCAGCGGCGCGCTCGCGCGCCACCGGACGGTGAACCTGCCACGCCTGCCGCGGATGGCCGACTTCGCCACCTGGGTCACCGCCGCGGAACCGGCGCTCGGCTGGGAGCGCGGGACGTTCCTGGCCGCCTACGATCGCAACCGCCTCGACGCCCACGATCTCGCCCTCGACGCCACGAGCATCACCGGCCCCGTGCAGGCGCTGGTGAAGACCGCGGACTGGCGGGGCACCGCGACCGAACTGCTGGTGCAACTCACGGCGATCGCCGGCGAGGCCGTCGCCCGCCGCAAGGACTGGCCCGCCCAGCCAAACACCCTCTCGGGCCAGCTGCGGCGCCTGGCGCCCGACTTCCGGGCGATCGGCATCGAGATCGACTGCGATGCCCGCCACCCGGGCTCGGGCGCGCGATCGATCAGCATCCGGAGAATCGGCCTGCAGGAGACCGTCACGATCGTCACACCCGCCACGCAAGCGGACGGGCCCGCGGGGCCCGATCGCGCGCGTGACGATGGTGACGATCCTCTGCACCACGAATCTCATCATGCGGCACCCGCGATGGGCGGCCCCTCCGCGCCGTCCCCCGATCCCGAGGACTACGCCGATGCCGCCCAGGTGGTGGCGGCCTGGGGCGTCGACATCGAGAGCGACTACCCGCGGTCCGCGTGGCAGCCCGAGGCCGAGGACGGGGCATCATCATGAACGGGACGGCCCAGGGCCTCGGCCGCTCCCTCCGGGTTGCCCTCTACGCCCGGGTCTCGACCCGGGACAAGGACCAGGACCCGGAACTCCAGCTCGACGCCCTTGCGCGCCTACGTGGCCGCCCGGGGCTGGCTGGCCACGGAGTACGTCGACCAGGCGGCCGCGGGGGATCTCGCCCATCGCACCGCCTGGGCGCGCCTGCTGGCCGATGTCGCGCAACGGAAGGTCGACCTGGTGATGGTGTGGAAGCTCGATCGCGCCTTCCGCTCCACGCTCCATGCGCTGGCCACGTTGCAGGACTTCGAGCATGCCGGGGTGGGGTTCAGTGCCCTCACCCAGCCCGAGCTCGACACCACCAGCGCGACCGGCCGCCTGGTCTTCACCATCCTCGCGGCGGTCGCCGAGATGGAACGCGAACTCATCGCGGATCGCGTGAAGGAGGGGATGCGTCATGCGGCTCGGCAGGGCAAGCGGATCGGGCGACCGCCGGTCACAGCGCGACCCGCCTTCACCCGCCGCTGGCCAGCGGTCCGCGCGGAGGTCGTCGCCGGGCACCTGTCCCGTCGCCAGGCTGCCCGGCGGCTGGGCATCGGCACAGCGACGCTCGCCCGGCTGCTCGCGACCGCCGAGGCGAGCGTTCCCGATCCGAAGGACGCCACGAACGTGATGGCAGTCATGCAGGGAGTGGACGATGCGTAATGGCGGCCGCCAGCACGGCGGGGTGAAGGGGCACCGGGCGCCCGGGCCTGCCCGGACCGGGCATGCCCGCCTCTATCGAATGCCCGCCGGCCAGGCGCTGGCAGCGCTTCCGGCGGGCTCCATCAGCATCATCATCACCGACCCGCCCTACGCCACGGTGGATCGACACTCGGAGAGCGGGCACCTGCGCCGCTGGTTCCTGGGGAGCCTCTCCTGGACGGAGATCGGCAAGCTGCTGGCGCTCGCCCGCCAGAAGCTCCGGCCCGACGGGGTGGCCTTCGTGATGACCAACAGCGCCGGCCTGCCGGAGGCCCTGGCCGCCATGACCCAGGCCGGCTTCCTCCGGGTGCGTCCCATCACCTGGGACAAGCGGACCCCGGGCCTGGGGGGTGGCCTGCGCCACCGCACCGAGCACGTCCTGGTGGGCTATCTGCCGGGCTCGCGCACCCTCCAGGGATCGGACTTGGTGGCGGTCCCCGCGGTGGGCCCGGGGACCAAGGGGCGGTGGGTCACCGAGAAGCCGGAGGGGCTGGGCCGCAAGCTCGCGGCCATCGCGGGCATCGGTTCCGACGACGTCGTGCTCGACCCCTTCTGCGGCTCGGGGGCCCTGCTGGTGGGGGCCCAGGAGCGCGGGGCCACAGTCCTTGGCTGTGACATCGCCCCGGCGGCCCTCCGGCGCGCCGCGGCCAAGCTCGGCCTGCACCAGAGCGCCATCACGGTGTCCACCGCGACCACCGCGGTCCGTCGGCCGCCCCGCGGTCCATCGCGAGCCGTCCCGCGCCGGCCGCGCACCGCGCGTTCCCGCGATGGGTGATCCGGCGGGTTCCGGCACGCTCCGGCGGGTTCCGGCAGACCGCACGTGCGGCTGGCACAACGGACCGGTCACGCCCGCCCTCCGGGGGCTTCCGGCGCGTTCCGGACGGCTCCGGCAGCCGATGCCCAGGCGGTACAGACATACATAGGTGGTGATGATGACCCGCGACGAACTGCTCCTGTCCGCCCTGGCCGAGGGTGAGGCCTCGACCGCGGCCCTGAGCCGGAGGATCGGCTTGGGCGAACGCACCTGCCGCGCCGGCCTGCGCCACCTGATCGCCGAGGGCTACGCTTGGAGCCCGACCCGCGGCGCCTACCGGCTGACCAGCCGCGGCCGGACCATCGCGGCCGAGCTGGGGCCCCTGCCCCCGGTCGCAGACACTGCCCGCCCGCTAGACGTGACGTTATGACCCCGGGCGAGCTACTGGCCGAGCTGCACCAGCGCGGGATCACCGTCGACGTCGCCGACGACGGACACCTGCGGCTCACCGGCCCGGCCGAGGCGGCACTCACCCCGGCCCTGCGGGCGGAGGTCGTGGCCCGGCGCCCGGCCCTGGTGGCCCTGCTCGCGCCGGCGATCGCCGGACCGACCGAGGCCGGGACGGCCGCCCGTCCCCTCTCCCCCGACCCGGCGGCCCCCGCCCCGTCTGCCGGGGGCTCGTCCGGGGTGCCTGCGTGGCTCCTCTGGGGTGGGCTCGCCGTCGTCGTCGCGCTCCTGGGCGTCGCCTACCTGGTCGGTCGACCGGCCGCGCCAGCGCGCGAGCCGCCCGCGCCGGCGACCCTGCCGGCCGCCTGGCCATACAGCGGGCAGAGCTGGAACTGGTAGGGAGGCGATCGCGGGGGCCGTACCGGAAGGGGAGCCCCACCGCTGGCTCCGATCCGTGCGGCGGGGGCCCCAGCTCGGGCCGCGCCAGAAAGAGGTCCTTCTCGGCCGGCGTCAGGGGCGTATCGTGAGCCCACGATGGCGAGGCGGATGCTCCCTTGGCTGCCGTGGCTCCTGGCCGAGGTCACCCTCGCGTGGCTCGAAGCGCAGTTCTGGCCGGACGGCGGGCTCTGGCTCCTGCTGATCTGGACCGTGGTGCTGCTCCTGTATCGCACGGCCCTCGCCCCGACCTCCCGCCGCAGCGTGCGCCTCGTCGGGGATGCGGTGTTCGCGGGACTCTGCCTGCTCGCGGTGTTCGAGGGTGGCTGGTATCTCCTGCCCACCGTCGTTGCCTTCGCGGCATGCGACGCGGCCGGACTGACCATCGAACTGCCGTCGCTTCCCGACGATGCCGCGGGTCACGAGGCCGGGGCGGCGATCGCCGCCACGCTCCTCGGCTGGGCGGGGCTCGCGATCGCCGTGAGCGGCCCGATCTACAGCACAGCGACGTCGACGGTCTCCGCCACTGGCGTGGTGGGGACCAGCGGCCCTCAGCTGGGCTTGCTCCAGGCCGGGCTGTCGCCGCAGACGGCGGTGCTCCTGGTCGCCACGGCCGTGCTGTTCGGGCTCGTCACGCTTGTCGCCCTGCTCCATGTGCGCACCGGCGGTGCCGGCGCCTGGCGCGTGCTCGTGGCCGTCACGGCGCTGCTCGTCGTGCTGCTCGTCCTGGGCCTGCCCACGCTCGGGTTCTGGCTCGTACCGGGCGGTGCCTTCGCGCTGACAGCGGTCCAGGCCGGCCGGCGCGTGCAGCCGTCAGCTCACCGGCCGTGATGCCGCGCCCTCACTGGGAATGTGTTGCCGATCCCGAGTCGGTCTTATCCGCCTGCAAGACGTTCCACCCCGGGGGCTATGCTGCGAGTGGCCGTCGCCCTTCGGGGAGAGTTCCGGTGCTACAGGTGGCAACTGCCGGCCTGCGCGCTGTTGCGTGGGTGCTGCTCATGGGTGGCCTGCTCATCATCGCGCTCAATCCAGGCGCGCCCTCGCTTCCCTACGCTCTCCTCTGGTTTGGCATTGCAGCCGTCGCCCGAGGCGTCTCTGCTCTACCTGCCTCACCCGCCGTGGCGGTGGATCTATCGCTCCTCTTCGTCTGCGTCCTCGGCATGGAGGTCGGCGGGCTCATCCTCGTGCCCAGCGTCGTCGCGTTCGCGCTTGCCGACGCACTGCGTCGAGAACCGTCGGGCGCAGTGCGCCGGTCGTAGCCTCGGACGAAACCGCCGGTCCTTGCAGTGCGCTTTCGGCTCTCGGAGGATCAGCGCCGCCGTCCACCTGCCCGGCGCATCAGGGCGCCAGCGAGACGGTGAACTCCCAGGGTCCTTCCACCGACCGATCGAAGGGATTGGGCACTTGGGATGGGAGCGCGGGACGCATGATGCGCGCGACCGACAGGGTCAGCGTTTGCGCGCCGTCCGGCGGGCGCGGGACGACGACCGCGCGTGCCTCTCCACCTCCGCCATACCGTGACGGCACAACCGTCCCCACCTCGTAGGCGGTGCCCACGTCATCGGACCCCGTGAGTTCGGGATCGCCGAGGTGCATCGTCTGGTCCGTCGGATCCGCCGGCCGAAACCGCAGCGAGGCGCTGAGGCCGGCTCCGCGAACCTCCAGCGCCAGCAGCTCCACCGCCACCCCGGCGGTGATGGCGGTCGCGCCGACCGCGATCACGCGAACGAGCGGGCTGCTGCCGAGCTGCGCGAGCTGTTCGGCGGTCCAGCGCTGTCGACGCATGTACGCCGCCGCGGCCGGATCGAGCTGGCTCAGCGGCCATGTCTGCATCTCCGCATGGCCGAGGCGCAGGCGATCGTGCTCATCCTCCGGCACGCGGCCGGGCGGGCCGCCCGGCTCGTCCGAGCCTGGCTCGGCGAGGAGGTGGACGATCTCGTGGCGCACCTGCTCGAGGGTCACCCCGAGCGACTCCAGCACGCCGCCCGCGACGCCCTCGCCCTCGCGCACCAGCCCCAGCAGCAGGTGCTCGGTGCCGATGTAGCGATGGCCCAGGCGTCTGGACTCGTCGAGGGCCAGCTCGATGACGCGCTTGGCGGCCGGGGTGAGGCCCACCTCTCCGGCCACCGGGCGAGCGCCCCGCTGCATGGTGAACTCGACCGCGGTGCGCACCCTGGGCAGCTCGACTCCGAGCTCCCGCAGCACCCTGATGGCGACGCTGTCCTCGACGCGAAGCAGGCCGAGGAGCAGGTGCTCGGTGCCGATGTGGACGTGGTTGAAGCGCTGGGCCTCGTTCTGGGCCTGGGTGAGGACCTCGCGCGCCCGGTCGGTGAACTTGGCGAAGCGATCCATCCGCTCCCTCCACTCGGCGCTGCGACCACCTCGGCGCGACGGCTCATTCTCCCACCGGCACTCGCAGCCGGTCCAGCCGGGGCGGAGGGTGGCTCGAAACCCGAGGGCCGTTCCGGGCGGTGCAGCTGCGACCGACGGCGGGCTGCGTTCATCAGCCAGTCGGCCCGCCGCCGTAGACAACGATGGTATAGTCACGTAATGGCTAGCCAGTGGGGCGGTGTATGACAACTCGTCTCGCGTGGCTGCCATCCGCTCTTCGCGCCGTCTGAGCCGGCGATGAGTCTCTCCGGCGCCCTCGCGGCGCTCCTGCTCACGGGGCCGAGTCACGGGTACGAGCTGCACGCCACCCTGGAAACCGAGCTCGGCTCGACGTGGGTGACGCGCCCCGCGCAGGTGTACCTGACGCTCGGACGGATGCACCGTGACGGGCTCGTGACGAGTGAGCGCATCCACCAGGAGACGCGCCCCGACCGGCAGCGGCTTACCTTGACCGATGCTGGGCAGCGGGCCGCTGAGGAGTGGCTGACGGCTGGGCCGGCCGACGAGATCGTGGTTCGCTTGGCGGTAGCGCGCCTGGTCGTCCCGGAACGGCTGCCCGGGCTCCTTGCCGGCATGACCGATGAGCGAACCGCAACGCTGCATCGGCTGCGGGCGGCCCGCACGCAGGACGCCGGTGGCTTCCGCGCCGAGGCGCGTGACGCCGAGATCCGTGCGGTCGAGGCTCAACTCCGCTGGCTTGAGGGGCTGCGCGGCCACCTCGGCGAGATCGTCGCCCGACCGCGCGTGAGGCCGGCAGATGAGCGTGCCGCTGAGCTTGCCTGAGCGCCTGCCCGTGATCGCGCTCGACGACGTCTCGCGCACGTATACGAGCGGCGGCAGCCGCGTTTCGGCACTCGCGCAGATCGATCTGCGGGTCGCCCGCGGTGAGACGGTCGCGATCACCGGGCCGTCGGGCTCGGGCAAGACAACCCTGCTGAACCTCGTCGCCGGGCTCGATCGGGCGACCAGCGGCACGATCACCGTGCTGGGCACCCGGATCGACGGGGCGTCCGAACGCGAGCTCGCCGAGTTCCGTGCCCGCCGTCTGGGCCTGGTCTTTCAGGACCCCCATCTGCTCTCCGGACTGACCGCGCTGGAGAATCTCGTGGCGGCGCGCCTGCCCTTCGGACACTGGCGCGACCTGCAGGCGGAGGCCCGGCGGCTCTTGGTCGAGCTCGGCCTGGGCGAGCGCCTCGACGCACCACCGTCGCGCCTCTCGGGTGGTGAGCGCCAGCGGGTCGGTCTTGCGCGGGCGCTCATGGGACAGCCCGAGCTCCTCCTCGCCGATGAGCCGACCGGCAACCTCGACGCCGGCACCACCGAGGAACTCATCGGCCTCCTCGAGCGGGTGCGCCGCGAGCATGACCTCACGATCGTGGTGTGCACCCACGATCCGGCCGTGGCCGCCTTCGCCGAGCGGGTCGTGCGCCTGGTGGGCGGACGGGTCGACGGCGAGCAGCGCCTCGATCGGCCGGGACCCCTCGAGGTCCGGGCGCTGGAGGAGCGATGATCCGGCTGGCCACGCGGGGGTTGCTCGCTCGTCGGGTGGCCACCGCGCTGGCGGCCGCCGGGCTCCTTACCGCGGTGTCGGGCTTTCTCGTGCTCGCGGGCGTGTCGCGCACCACGCAGGCTGTGCTCAGCGGCGACATCGCCCAGGCCTGGAACACCCCGTACGACATCCTCATCCGTCCGATGGGCTCCGAGACCGTGCTCGAGGCAAGCGAGGGTCTGGTGCGCCCCAACTTCCTCTCGGGACTCACCGGCGGCATCACCGAGGCGCAGCTGGCGGCGATCCGCGCCGTGCCGGACGTGGCGGTCGCGGCGCCCATCGCGGTGGTCGGCTTCGTGCAGTGGCCCGCGGAGTTCCCGGTCGACGTGTCGAAACTCGTGGGTTCAGGTCGGGTGACCGTCTTCCGCATCCGGGCGGCGGCGAGCGGAGAGGCTGGGCTCTCGCACTACCCCCCGCTGCCGGCGCAGTATCTCGTCGCTGCGCCGCAGGGTCGCATCGTGTCAGTGAAGGCCGGGCAAACCGGCCCGGCTGTCGCGGAGGTCCTGGAGGTCGGCACGACCCGCATCGACTGCACGGCGACCGTCGCCTGCTGGGGTGGCCTGACGCCTGACGCCTCCCTCGAGGGTGCCTTCCGCTCCGGGACACCCGGGATCGAGGTGAGCTGGTCAGAGCCGATCGTCGTGGCCGGCATCGACCCGGTCG
>JAJYJR010000915.1 GCA_021789355.1 Chloroflexota bacterium
GCAAGCGCTTGGCGTGACCGTCATCCCTTACCAGCTGTGGGCAATGGCGCCTTTCTTGCTCACGCTCGTCGCGTACGCGTTGGTGGCACGGTCGGGTCGGTCTCCGCGCGCGCTCGGGAGTTCATATGCGCGCGAGTGACCTCCGGCATCTGGAGGCGCCGCCCTCGACGACGACGTCGTCAGCCAAGCTTGCGCTCGCGATGAGACGGTCTGCAACGCTGGGCACGGAGGCCTCGGGACACCGTACCCGGTTTGTCGGGTCGAGCCCTCTCGCCCCGACCAACCGGTCAACTCGTCTCCCCACTCGGGCGCGAGTTTCACGCCTGTGCACGGGCATCTCGCCCCACTTCGAGGGCGGCCCAGCGATCCCGCTGCTGCACCCTCCTCTCGCCGGCCGGGCCTCGGTAGGGCGCGCTCACAAGCGCGGACCCGTTGCCCCCGGAGGCTGCCGCGCCTACGCTTGCCCTGCCGCTCGTTGCGGAGACCGCAGGCCCTTGCCATGAGAGGAGGCGCGTGGCAACCTGCGCATGCGTCCCTGACGGGGGGAGAGGGAGGCCCAATGCCCTTCCTTCCGTGGCGACCGCACCGCGCGTCGCGCCCGCCCGTCTTGCGGCCGCTTGCCGGAGATCGGGGGTTCGCAGTCGTCGACCTCGAGACCACCGGCCTCTTTCCGGAGCGTCACGACCGCATCGTCGAGATCGGCATCGTCCTGCTTGGGCCAGGGCTCGATGCGCAGGCTGAGTGGACGACGCTGGTCAACCCGTGCCGGGACGTGGGTCCGACGCGGATCCACGGGATCACGGCGACGCAGGTAGCCGGGGCTCCGCTCTTCGCGGACATCGTCGGCGACGTGTGCGGGCGGATCAGCAACCGGGTCCTCGTCGGCCACAACGTCACCTTCGACCTTCGCTTCCTGCGCGCCGAGCTCGCGCCCTTCGGAGCCCGCCTCGATGACGCAGCCGGCCTGTGCACGATGGCTCTGGCCGCCCGCTCGGGGATCGTCGGCCGCACGCTCGGCGCCTGTTGCGCGGAGGTCGGTATCGACGCCGGGGCACACCACGCACTTGCCGATGCGGAGGCAGCCGCCTCCCTCTTCCGCTGGTGCGTCCAGAACGATGGGTCGGACGTCCCGACGCTGCCGGCCCCGATCCCTGGCTCGGCGCTGCCCTCGCTGCCCGCGTCGGGACGGTCGCTCACGCGCGACGCCGCACGCCCGGCCGCCCGCACCACGCTGGCCTCGCTGGCGGCTCGACTGCCCGTTGCCCACATCGGGGTGCCAGACGGCGATGGGATCGATACCTACGTCGGACTCCTTGACCGGACGCTGGAGGACCGCCGGCTGAGCGCCGAAGAACTCGAGGGATTGGCCGAAACCGCGGTCTCACTCGGGCTCGACGCCTCCGCCGTTGCCCAGGTCCACCAGGGCTACTTCGCGGGCTTGGCCCGCCTCGCGCTCGCCGATGGCGTGCTGACCGAGGCGGAGCGAGCCGATCTCGTCTGCATCGCTGAGCTGCTGGGAACGCCTGACGCGGTGAACGACCTGCGTTCGATGGCCGGCCAGCCCGGCCTCGTCGTGGATCGCGTCAATGAGTACCGCGGCAAGCGGGTGTGCTTCACCGGGGCCAGCGTCTGCACCCTCGACGGGGTCCCGCTTGATCGGCGAACGCAGCAGCGGCTCGCGTCCGCTGCCGGGCTCGTCGTCGAGGAACAGGTCACCAAGGGACTCGACTTGCTCGTCCTGGCGGATCCCGCCTCGACGTCGGGGAAGGCACGCAAGGCCGACCAGTACGGGGTGCGCAAGGTCGCCGAGCGAGCCTTCTGGGCGTCCATCGACGCGCCGATCGATTGACTGGCGGAGCGCCGGCCGGCCAGTGGCTGGGGTGCCTCCTGCTGCTCGGCGCGGTGCACGGGGCCGCGCTCGTCGGCGGCGGCGCCTGCTCGCCCCTCGAGGCCCTGGCCGCCCTCCTCGCCCTCCGCCTGCACGCCCGTGCCGTCCCGGGGGGCCGCTCGTATGCGCCGCTCGAAGATGCAGTCGGGTTCGTCCTCGTGTCGCTCCGGGCGGCGGCCTGGCTTGTCCGGCAGCGGTGACCGCGCGCACAGGGGTGCGGTTGGGGCACAGGCGGGCCATTCCGTCGGGGTGGCCATGTCACCTGCCTGGGATCGATCGCAGACGAACGTGACGCGCGGCGTCTCGGTGCTCGTGTGCGGAGAGAAGGCACGGATGCAAGGATCGCTGCTGCGCCTACCACGAGTTGGCCCCTTCGCGTGGCGCTGGCGATCCACAGGCTCCTGCCTGCGTCGCCCGCTGGGGTCGGCACGCTCAACAGAAGCGGCGGTCGCAGGCTGCACTCCGTAGCCGAGGGAGGGTAGAGTCGTACTCGTCCACTGAGGACGCCTACGGTCTGCGTACATTCCGCCGCAGGAGGCAAGCGCTTCCCAAGCAAGATGTCGCGGGTTCGAATCCCGTCTCCCGCTCCAAGTTCCTCCCGTAAGCGGTGGCGCAACGGACGCCGGGTGTCGTCGGGCGGCCGGATGCTCGACTTGCCTCCCGCGATCACCGTCACCCACACACAGAGGGGTTCACGCGAAGCGGTATCTACCGCGCTACCTCTCCGAAGACGAGCGCACGCAGCGCGGCCCATGCGCTCCAGCGCCCGAGCTCGCCGATCACGAG
>JAJYJR010000091.1 GCA_021789355.1 Chloroflexota bacterium
GGTCCGAGCACGCTTGCGGCTCCGCTCGCCAGCGCCTCGTCGAGCTGCATCGGGTGGCCGGTCCACGGTTCGAGCGCCACGTGGTAATGGCCGCGCCACCCTCCGTAGACCTGCCACACCCACGCCGCCCGGAAGACATCGAGCGGGAATGCGATGGCGAGCCCGCGGCGCGCCTGCGTATCGGTCAGCGCCACCCACCCCTCGTGCAGCTCGGTCGCCCAGTGACCGCCGAACACCATCGCGTCCGGCGCCGGCACGCGCCGCATGTCGCGGCCGCCATCGGGCGCACCGGGCGACGGCAGGTACGGCCAGGCGTACGCCTCTCCCGGCGTCCCCAGCGACGGGTCCGATGACACCCCCACGAGCATGCGGCCGGCCGGCAGGTCGATCCGATGCGCCGGCGACACGGCGAGCGCAGGGTGGATCCCCCACAGGTACGGCAACGGTCGCAGGTCGAGGTTCGTCAGCCGGTAGCTCGCCCGCAGCACGGGCTCGTCGTCCCTGAGCTCGAGGCGGCGTTCCAGGCGCGCCGGCGCGATCGTCGCGTGGCCCGTCGTAGTCATGGCCACGGCTCCCTCGGCCGCCGGCTCCTCGCGCGCCGACCAGGGCACGGACCACAGTTCGCCCATGTACGGGAGCGGCTCGTCATGCAGATGCGCGACGTCGCCGGTGGGGAAGATCTCGTCCCAGCCGCCGCACCACCAGTCGTCGAAATGGGCGCCGAACGGCGCCCGGCGTGGCGGCGTCCGCGGGTTGTGCCAGAGGAGGTCGCGGTCGCCGGCCTTGTCGACGAGCTCGAGCACCTTACCGCCGAGTTCCGGGACCACGACCACGCGGAGGGACGCGTTCTCCAGGATCCAGGCGTCGAGGCCGTGGACAGACCAGCCGCGGACAAGGCGTGCGCTCATGGGGTCATCTCGCCCTACGCGAGGATCACCTCGATCCCCAACTCCTGCGCGCGTTCGACCTGCCTGGGATCCGCGCCCTCGTCGGTGATCAGCACGTGGATGGCGCTCAGCGGGACGATCGGGGTGAACCCGCGACGGCCAAGCTTCGTCGAGTCGGCGACGGCCACCACGCGCCTGGCGCGCGACGCCATCATCGCCGCCACCTCGGCCACGAGCACGTGCGGCGTCGTCAGGCCGGTCTCGACGGTCAGCCCGTCGCAGCCCATGAACACCAGGTCCGCCGACAGGTCCCGCAGTTCCGCCATGGTCTGCGGGCCGACCAGCGCCTCGTGGTCCGGCAGGTAGAGCCCCCCGAGACAGATCAGGTGCGGGCTGTCCCAGACAGCGATCTCGCGGATGACCGGCAGCGAGTTGGTCACGACGGTGATCGCGCTCCCCCGGCGCAGCGGCGCGGGAACGTGCGCGGCGACCTGGGCCACGGTGGAGCCAGAGTCGAAGACCACGACGTCGCCGGGGCGGATGAGCGCCGCGGCAGCCGCCCCTATGCGCGCCTTCTGACCCCGGTTCTCCCGGGTCTTCAGCGCGTAGGCGCCGGGTCCGCGGCCAGCCGACGTCGCGACGGCGCCGCCGTGGACACGCCGGAGCCGGCCGGCGTCCTCGAGGATCATGAGGTCGCGCCGGATGGAGACGTCCGTGACGCCGAAGCGCAGCACGAGCTCGCCCACCTCGACTCTTTCGCGGTCCTCGAGGAGCCGCGCGATGAGGTCGCGCCGCTCGCGAGCGGTCATCTCGTGCAGCTCGCCGGCACGCGTCGCATTCATGTCACTCACCCATTCCGGTCGTGAAATCGGTGAAAGTCAGGGCCAATTCGCCCCGAGCGTTCCGAAATGCGCGCCCACTGCCGCGTGCAGGACGCCGTTCCCGGCAATGATCTCTCCTCCATACACCGCGTCGGCGCCCCCGGCATAGTCAGTGGCCACGCCCCCCGCCTCGCGAACGAGGGCTACGCCCGCTGCGACGTCGTACGCATGCAACCCCCTCTCCCAGTGCAGATCGAGGCGCCCACAGGCTACTGCCGCCAAGTCAAGCGCCGCCGAGCCACACGAACGCAACGCGAAGACGTGCTTGATGAGTTTGCCCACCTCCACCGAGTTGTCTCGAGGATTCTCCCACGCGTCGCACGGGAAACCAGTGCTGGCGACTGCCCGGGAGAGCGATGTCTCGGAGCTCACCTGGATCGATCGCCCGTTCAGTGTCGCACCACAGCCTTGCCTGGCAGCGTACAACTCATTCCGGAGCGGATCGAAGATCACGCCAAGTTCGAGCCTTCCGTTACGCTCCAGGGCTATCGACACGCAGAATTGTGGAAGCGCTCGAAGGTAGTTCACCGTCCCGTCCAGGGGATCGACGATCCACTGCGCACCGCTATCGCCGAGAACCCGCCCACTCTCCTCCGTCAGGAACCCGTGGTGCGGTGTTGCGGCGCTCAGTACCTCGACGATGCAACGCTCGGCGGTCAAGTCGGCATCGGTCACGACATCAATCGCCCCCTTGGCGTGGACAACGCGTGCCTGCCCGAAGCGCGCGGTCAGGACCTGACCGGCCGCACGGGCTGCGTCGACTGCGGCAGCCATCTCGTCCAGCCCCTGAGTCACCGGCCGCACGCCTGGGTCCGACTCCGCATCGGGGCGGTCGGGCACTCCGGGAAGGCGGGCTTTGCGCCCGGGCCCCTGGTCGCGGTCACGATTCACGTGCCGTCACCGCCTCAAGCGCGACGACGTGCATTACGTCTGTCGCCACGCTCAGTTCGCGGTCAGACATGAACCGCTGTGGACCGTCCGGATGTCCATCAAGTCCATCACTGACTGTGAGAACACACGCAGCTCTGACGCGGTGCGCTCCATGCGCGGTCGCGCGGAGCGCAAGGTAGAAGAGCGCCGCCGACTCCATCTCAACCGCCAGCAGACCATGCTCGCGCCACGGCCCAGTTGTCGTCGCGGAAAGGTGCGGCTCGACGTCCACCGTCACCACGGGCCCGACGTGGACCGCCGCATCATGCAACCGCGCAGCCCGCGCGAGCGCGGTCGTGAGCGCGAAGTCCGGCACTGCCACGAACGGCGCCCCTCCGGCCAGGCTGCGAGTCGTCCCATCAGCCGCTGCGGATCCCGACACGACGATGAGGTGTCCATTCTCGACACCTCTTGCGAACGAGCTGCACGTGCCAATCCTGATGATGGTTCGCGCCCCATACTCCAGCAGCTCCTGCCCAACCATGGCCATGCTCGGGCATCCCATGCCAGTGCACTGAAGGCTCACCGCCTCGCCATGGTACCTGCCGGTATATCCGAGCAGCCCTCGGTTGTCGTTGACCAGTCGCACGGCGTCAAGCTGATCGGCCAGCCGGGAAATCCTGCCCGGGTCGCCCGCGACCAGGACTCGCTCTGCATAGTCGCCGGGAGCCGCTCGAAGGTAGATCCCCATGTGCGCGTCCTCTTCTTGCCACCATGCCGGATCACCGGGCCACTGCCCAGACCCGACTTATCCAACTCCTGATGTTGCTGCTTCGTAGTCGCCCTGAAACACGAAACGCCCTACTGTGACGAACCCAGCGTCAAACCCCTGACAAGATACCTCTGAAACACCACGTAGGTAACCGCTGCGGGAACCGTGCTGAGCAGGCTTCCTGCCATCAGAGCGGGCACGTTGATAAGCTGCGACGAGGCCAGGACCCCCAACCCGACGGTCAGTGGCCGGATCGCTGGCTCCTGCAGAAAAAGCAGCCCGATCAAGAAGTCATTCCAGATCGGGATGAACCGAAGCACGACGACTGTCGCCACTGCTGGTCCCGCCAGCGGTAGGGCAATGCGCCTGAAGAGTCCCCAATAGTTCAATCCATCGCACAACCCTGCGTCGGTCAACTCGTCGGGTATTCCGCGGAAATACGTGGCCATCAGGAACGTTGAGAACGGCGTGCCGACGGCAACGTACACAAGGATCGCACCAGCGAAGGTGTTGATCATCCCAAATCCGGCCACGTTGACGTATTCCGGGATGATGATCGACTCCAGCGGAATCATCATGCTGCCCACGATGCCAACGAACACGAGAAGATGACCGCGAAATCTCAGCTTGGCCAATGCGAAACCAGCCGGAGTGGCCAGCGCAAGCGTCCCAGCGATCCCGAAGATGCACAAGATGAGCGAGTTGAACGCCTCCTGCGCGACAGGAACACTGCTGAAGAGAACCTGCCAGCTGTCCAGGGAGAAGCCACCACCTCGCACGTACTGAGCATTCGACATCAGGGAGATCCGCAGCATGTAGTAGAACGGATACATCAACGCGAGCGAGATGACCGTAAGCGCCACAAAGATCGTCGCCCGCGCCGCCCTGGGCCTGAGTCGGTGCGTACGACCTGTCTGCTTCATCCGAGTGCACCGTGGACAGTCCGCATGGGTGCGTTCACAGCATCTGACGGACATTGCGCACACCAGTCGTCAGATCCGTGGGTACATGGTATCGGGCCCTGGAAAAGCGACTGATGAGCTGTCGCCTCAATCATCGCTGGTCATGAGGCGAAGCTGGGCCATGCTGACGCCGAACAGTATGAGAAACAGGATGACGCCAAGCAGCGCGCCTTGCCCGAACGATCCTGTCGAGAAGGCCCGCTGATAGATGAGGACCTCAAGCGTGGTTGTGCCGTAATTCGGACCGCCGCCGGTCATGGTGTAGATAAGGCTGAAGAGTGCGGTGAACGCGCTGATTGCGGTAACGACAAATGCAAACAGGAAGTAGCGTCTGAGAAGCGGGACGGATATTCGCAGGAAAGCCTGAAACCAGGTTGCACCGTCGATCCTGGCGGCTTCGAGTATCGGCGGGTCGATGGTGGACATGCCGGTCACGAAGATCAGGGTGTTGATCCCGACCAGCGAGTAGACGAAGGTGACACCGACGGCGCCAAGCGCCGTCAGGGGATCTCCAAGCCAGTTCTGGGCCAAGGCGCCCAGCCCAACACTACTCAGCAGCCCGTTCACCAGGCCGTGCTGCGCAAACACCTGGACGCCGAGCACGCCCAACACAACCCATGAGACCGCCGTCGGGATGATGATCGCGGCGCGAAACACGCGATACCCTCGAACCTCTTCGTGGAGCAGGGCCGCGATGAAGACACCACAGGCCATTGTTGCTGGTACAGCGAGTAGCAGCAGCGCGTTGTTCTCGATCACCCTCCAGAACGTCGCGTCCTGGAACATCGTCACGTAGGTCTGCGGCCCAACCCAGTGCGACACAATCCCGTTCCAGTTGGTCATACTGTAGTAGACGGCCTGCGCGATCGGGATCAGAATCAGTAGTGAGACTACGACCAGAGCGGGCATCGCCAGAAGAACGCCCGTCCGTTCGCGTTCGTGATACAAGCCTCGGCTTCGAGCCAACCGAGTCTTCCTTTCAGTGGTTCCGCCCACTCGGTTGTTCAGTTCTGCAATTCCGAGGGGGCTCAGCCCCGCTACCTTCGAGCCGAGCCCCCGGATGTCCGGCCGACGGTCGATGATATCCCCGCCTGGGACGACATCCACCGTCAGCAGGACACCTTAGTCCCATTGCATCAGGGGACCTGGTAGCTCCCCCAGCTCGCGGACCGTTCCGAAGCAGGAAGCTGCCCCCACGTGTGCGCCAGGCTGGCAGCAGCAGCCTGCACGCTGATCCCGCCGGTGAGCATGGATGGGAGGACGCTGTTCCCAGCGTTGACAACGTCTGTGGCTGTGACATTGTCTAGCATCGGATACACGGTGAAGCCGTGATCGTTGACGAGGGACAACATATCTTGGGCCAGCGGGTTGGTTGCGCTCACTCCCTTAACCGCCGGAATCAAGCCACCCTGCGCTACAATCTGGCCTGCCTGTTGTGTGGTCATGAACTGCAGGAACTCGGCCGCTGCGGCCTGGTTCTTCGAATACGAAGTGATCGCAAATCCGTTGCCCGCGAATTCGTCCACCGCGTGCATCGCGGTGTCTGAATACGGAGGCACAAAGACCCCAACGTTGCTGCCGAGCGCCTGTGTGAATGGGACAGCATCATTGTTGACTTTGATGATCATGGCAGCCTTCCCGTTCGTGAAGGGGTTCATGACATTGGTCGCCGTCAGCGCGTCCTTGTTCATGTACCCATCAACGTACAGTTGGTGCCACTTCTGCAGCTGGGACACAACTCGCGGGTCCGTCCACGGGATCGTCCCGTTGTAGAGGCCCTCCCATTGGGATGGACTGAACACGCCAGCCATCAGGTACGTCATGTCATACCACGGGGAGAACTCGCCAGTCAGATTCTGGGTCCCCATCTGAATGCAGGTGACGCCCAGGGCGACGATCTTCTGGCAGTCACTCGCCAGTTCGCCCCAGGTCGTGGGTGGAGCAGAGATGCCAGCTTGGCTGAATATCGTCTTGTTGTAGAAGCCAATGTAGAACTGCACCTGGAGGGGCAGGACGTACGGACTGGTCGGATCGTTGAAGCCTACGGAGCTCCACTCCAACCCGGTCACATTGGCAAGGTCGGAGCTGGGGACCAACCCCTTGAGGTTCTGGAGGTAGGATCGATACTGCATGGTGAAGAGGCCGGTCCACATGTTGACGAGATCCGGACCCGACTTCGAGATTGCCGCCGCGGAGAGCAACGCGAAATAGTTAGCGCGTGGTTGCTGGACGTTATTGATGGTGATGTTCGGGTGCAGCTTCTCGAACGCGGCGATGAGTGGAGGAACGACCTGCGCCTGGTTGCCTTGACCCAGGTTCTGCCAGAGGGTGAGAGTGACCTTGGCCGAGCTGGGCGAGCTGGCGGGGCTAGTCGCGCCGGTCGCGCCACCTCCGGTGCCCTGGCTCGCACTCGGGGCGCTCGCTGACCCGCAGGCTGCGGTCAGCAGCACGGACACGATGATGGCAACTCCGAGCCTGCCGGGTTGTTTACTTCCCATCGGAACCTCCTCTCGGCCTGGATTCCCGTTGCTTCACCCCGGGTCGGGCCGTTGTCAATGACATCGAGATGGGGATGGCACGTGGTCCGCGCTATGCGTGAGCCTGTCAGGTCCTGGTCGTCTATCCGCCACCTCCTCACCAGGCTCCGCAGTCCCTCGTGGCCGCGATGCCTGACCGCCGCTCCTGCTGGACGTCACCACGGAGCCTGGGACTGTGCGCGCGGGGGTTCACCAGACCGCGCCGGAGTCGAGCCAGGGGAGTGGCGCAGCCTCCGGGCGTCCCAGAGAACCACACCGGATCCGCCCGGGGCCACCGCTCGCACAGGCGCTGCGACACGCGCCGGGAGGCAAGAGGCCTGCAATCCGCTGCGGTTCATGCCTCGATGGCACCGGGTCCGCCTGTGCGCGACCGGGCACGCTCGCCCAGACCGTCGCGGGCCGCGACGTTGGCAATGCCCGGCTGAACCACTGCCACGTGTCTAACCTCCGACGCTTCCGCACACAGTGCAGATACGGTCCGCATGCTAAACGAACGCACAACGATGGTCAATCCGTAGCCATCCGATTGTCAGAAATGCGCGATATTGACCTGAGCTGATAGTGTTACGGTCACATGCCGGACATGGCCGCACGGCAGCCGACCGTTCGGGCCCGCGTCAGGTGAGGTGTCCAAGGTGGAGGGCGTAACGTGAGTACGGGCGAGGAGATCCGCCTGGCACGGCTGTTCGACGGGGACGGCAACGCGGTGGTCGTCGCGATCGATCACGGGCTCTACAACGGGCCGCGACCCGGCTTCAACGACCTGCCGGAGGCGGTCCGGCGTCTCGGCGCGGCCGATGCCATCCTCGTCAGCCCCGGCATGGCAGGCCACGTGCGGGAGGCCTTCAAGCGCCGGGGGTCGCCGGCCATGATCGTGCGCCTGAACTGGGGTACCCAGTACGCGACGCAGTGGGACTACCACGAGAGCCGCAGCGTTCCCGTCCTCTCCGCCGCCGAGGCCGTTGCGCTGGGAGCCGACGTCGTCCTCGTGGGCATGTCGATCCGGACCGGATCCGAGGCGGTCGACGCGGAGAACGTCGCGGTGGTCGCACAGGCCGTGGCGCAGAAACGCCAGGCCGGCGTGCCGATCGTCGGGGAGGTGTACCCGGCCGGGCACGAGGATCTGCCGCCCGACGAGCGGCACGACCAGATCGCGATCGGGTGCCGGATCGTTGCGGAGCTGGGCGTGGACCTGGTGAAGACGTTCTACACGGGCGAGCGTTTCGGCGAGATCGTCGCGGCGACGCCGGTGCCCGTCCTCGCGCTCGGCTCGCGCAAGCTGCCGCGCGAGCGCGACGCGCTCGAGCTCGCGGCCACGGCCGTGCGCGCCGGCGCCCGAGGGGTCGTCTTCGGCCGCAACGTCATCCAGGCGCGCGACCCGGAGCGCTTCCTGCTGGCACTGCGCGCGATCGTCAGGGAGGGTGTGGCGCCCGAAGAGGCCGCGACACGCAACGGGATACCGGAGACGGACTGAGCCGGATGGGCCTCTTCCTCGGGATCGACGCGGGGACGACATCGCTCAAGGCGGGGCTCTTCGACGACGGCGGTCGGATGCTCGCCACCGCCGGAGACGAGTACGCGCTGCGCACTCCGGAGCCGATCCGCGCCGAGCTCGACGCGGAGGCGTACTGGAGCGCGCTGGTGGTCGTGGTCCGGCGGGTGCTCGCCCAGGCGGGCGCGCGCGGGTCTGACGTGGTGGCGATGACCGTGTCGAGCCAGGGTGAGACGGTGGTTCCGGTGTCGGCCGCCGGGACGCCGATCGGACCCGCGATCGTCTGGCTCGACAACCGCGCCTCCGACGAGGCCGACGAGCTCGCGGCGCGATTCGATCGGGAGACGGTGTACGCGACCACGGGCGTACCGGCCGTGGTGCCGACGTGGACGGCCTGCAAGCTGCTCTGGTGGAAACGCCACGCCGAGCCGCTGTACCGCAGCGCCGCGCGGTTCCTGCTGGTCGAGGACTTCCTGCTCCACCGGCTCACCGGGCGGTTCGTGACCGAAGGCGGGGTCCAGTGCACCACCCTGCTGTACGACATCGTTCGCCACAGCTGGTGGCAGCCGATGCTCGACCTGCTCGAGCTCACCCCCGACCGGCTGGGCGAGCTCGCGTCGCCGGGCGAGGTGGTCGGCACGCTTCGGCCGGAGGCGGCCGCGGCCCTGGGGCTCCCGGCCGCGGTGCGCGTCGTGGCGGGCGGGATGGACCAGGGCGCGGGGGCGGTCGGCGTGGGGAACGTTGCCCCGGGCATGGTCTCGGAGAGCACCGGCGGTGCACTGACGCTGCAGGCCTCGGTCGACCGGCACGGCGGGGACCCCACGGGCGAGACCCCTGTGTACGTCCATTCGGCGCCGGACCGCTATCTCTACTGCCCTGTCTGCCCCACCGGGGGCATGTCGCTCACCTGGTTCCGCGACCGCTTCGGACAGGCAGAGGTCGAGCGTGCGACGGTCGAGGGACGGAGCGCGTACGACCTGCTGACCGAGATGGCGGCGGCCGTTCCGCCGGGCGCGGACGGCCTGACGATGCTGCCGCACCTCTCGGGCGCCTTCAGCCCGGAGTACGAGCCGCGTGCCCGGGGCGTCTTCTTCGGGTTCACCCTGGGCCACGGCCGCGAGCACTTCGTGCGGGCCATCCTCGAGGCGGTCGCGTTCATGCTCCGGCGCAACCTCGAGCTGTTGAACGGCGCCGGGGCCCATGCCCGCGAGGTGCGATCGCATGGTGGCGGGGCCCGCAGCGCCGTCTGGAACCAGATCAAGGCCGACGTGTGCGGGCTGCCAGTGGTCACGCTCGACGGCGACGAGGCCGCCATTCGCGGCGACGCGATGCTCGCCGGGGTCGCGTCGGGCGTATTCCGCGACCTCGAGGAGGCCTCCCGGCTCACCGTGCGTGTCCGCGATCGATTCGAGCCGGACGCCGGCGCGCACGCCGTCTACGAGGACGCGTACCGGCGCTACCTCGAGCTGTTCGACGCCGTCAGGCCGCTCTTCCGCTGGCCCGGAGAGCCCGCCATCGACGAGCGTCCCGGGGCATCCTGATAGATCAACGGCGAGCGCGAGGGGAGGATCCGACGTGGCGACGAAGGCGAAGATCGGCGTCCTGGTCATGGCACTGCTGGAGGACGCGTACAACAAGACCGCCCACATGCGCCCGGCGGCGACCGAGGCGGCCGCGCGCATCGCGCGCGCGCTCGGCGAATACGGCGACGTGGTCCACGCCGGGCTCGTGGAAGAGGAGCACCAGGCCGCGGCCGCGGCCCGCCTGTTCAACGCGGAGGACGTCGACCTCATCGTCGCCGTCGAGCTGGCCTACACCAAGGGCGTCGTCCCCGCACGCTGCCTGATCGACACCACGGCGCCCGTGCTCGTCTGGAACACTCAGCAGATCGCGCGCCTGGGTGAGTCGGACGGCTTCGACGTCGTGATGCTGAACTCCGGAATGGCGGGGATGCCCGAGCTGACGGCGGTCCTGATCCGCACCGGGCGTGATTTCTCGATCGTGACGTCCCGCTTCGACGATCCCGAGGGTCGGAGGAAGGTCCGGGAGGTGATCCAGGCGGCGGCGGCGCGCCGGCGGCTCCGGACCGCCAGGGTGGGTCTCGTGGGACACCCCTTCGAGGGGATGACGGACCTGATGTTCGACGGGCTCTCCATGCGCCAGGTGGTCGGACCCGTCGTCTGGCCGGTGGAGCCGGAGGCGATCGCGGTCCGCTTCGGCGAGATCCCGCAGGCCGACGTCGACGCGCTGGTGGCGACGGAGCGGGGCCGCTACCGCGTGGACATGGATGCAGCCATCTTCGAGCGCTCGGCGCGGATGGCGCTTGCGCTCGAGTCCGTGGCGCGCGAACAGAATTTCGATGCCTTCACGGCATTCGACCAGGTGTGGCTGAGCGACCCGCGCGTGGGGATCATCCCGTCGTACGGGACCGGCCGGCTGTGCGAGGTCGGCATCCCTGCCGCACCGGAAGGTGACGTGGCCACCGCGGTCGCGCAGCTCACCCTGCAGGAGCTCGCCGGGCAGGCGACCACGCTGGAGAACTACGTCATCGACTTCGAGAACAACGCGGTGATGTTCTCGCACGACGGGCACGGCAATCCCGCGCTGGCGACGCCTGGCGGCGTGGCGGTGAAGCACTCGATCTACTACCAGGGCGTCGGCGGGTTCGGCGCCGGCTTCGAGTTCGCGTACGAGCCCGGCCCGATCACGAACCTCGCGATCGTCACCATTGGCGATGGGGAGTGGCGGTTCGTCATCTCCGAGGGCGAGCTCCTCCCCTTCCCGCCGCGCCCGATCTCGGCCCCGCAGACGCTCTTCCGGCACGACACGCTGCCCATCGACGAGTGGTGCAACGCCTGGCTCGTGGCGGGCGCGACGCACCACATGGGGGCCGCGCGCGGCCGCTGGACGCCGCAGCTGCTGGAGCTGGCGCGGATGCTCGGGGTCGACGCGGTCGTCGTCTGATGACGGCATGCTCGCCTCCTGTCGCGACCCGGGCGGGCCCGTGACGGGCATGACCGGCGCGACGACGGAAGCCGCTCCGCAAGAGGATCGATGGTGTACCGGGGCCTCGAGATAACGCCGCCGTTCTTCGAGATCGGCCCGAAAGCGTACATGTTCGGCAAGGAGGTGCTCGACCTTGCCAGGAGAGCCGATGCCCTGAGCCGCGCGTATCGGGTCCAGGTCGTGATCACCCCGCAGTACGTCGACCTTCCGGTTGTCGCCCGCGAGGTGGACACGATCCTGGTGTTCGCCCAGCACATGGACTCGCTGGAGCGCGGCAGGGGCGTCGGTTCGGTCCTGCCGGAGGCGGTCAAGTCGGCCGGGGCGGCGGGCGTGCTGTTGAACCACGTCGAGAGGCGCCTGTCGCGGGACGAATTGGCGCGCACGATCCGCCGCGCCGATGAGGTTGGGCTCGCCACCATGGTCTGCGCGGATGACGCTCGAGACGCGGCCTCGATTGCCGAGCTGGGGCCAAACGTGATCATCGTGGAGGCTCCCGTCCTGATCGCCGGCGGCAGACGCGATTGCGGCGGCCATCAGGCGATTGCGGCAGCGAACGAGGCGATCTGGCGCGTGAATCCCGAGATCCGCGTACTCCATGGAGCGGGCATTACCGGCGCCCAGGATGTCTACGACGTCGTGGCGGCGGGAGCCCAGGGGACCGGCTCGAGCAGCGCGATCTTCACCGCCAGCGATCCGCAGGCCATGCTCGAGGAGATGATCAGATCCGTGCGGGAAGCATGGGATCGCACGCATTGAGGGAGGGTGGGTCGATGTCAGTCTGCCACGCTTCGTTCACGGTCCAGTCAGACCGACGTCCAACCTTCCACGACGTGACGCCGCAGGTCGAGGACGCGCTCGCACGGTCTGGCGTCAAGAACGGAATCCTCGTGGTGTTCTCACAGCACACGACCTGCAGCGTGCTGATCCAGGAAGCGTCGGACGACGTCGACTACTGGGGTACCGAGCTGTTGATGCAGGATCTGGTGACGATCCTCGAGGGTCTCGTTCCCACCTGCCGGACAGAGGGACAGTATCGACATCCCGGGCCGAAACACATCGCGGCCGCAGCGGGCCGCGACGAGCACCCGTCCTGGTCCCTGAACACCGACGCCCATCTCAGGTCGGTCATCCTTGGACGCTCGCAGACCGTGCCGGTGGTGGACGGCGCGATGATGCTCGGCGACTTCGGGCGAATCTACTTCGCGGACTTCGACCAGGTTCGCGCCCGTGAGCGGACGGTCCGACTCCAGATCGTCGGAGAGTGATCGCGAGCTCTGTGCCGCCGGCCAGGGCACCCGGACGCGCGTCCACCGAACGGTTGACCACGGCCCGCCGACTGGCGGATGCCCCGCTCCACCGACTACCCGCTGGGAGATCGCGGGCCTCGTTCCCACACTCGTGGACAGTCGAGAACAGCGCGAGCGCCTGACTCGCGATCGGGGCCCAGAAGCGGCCCGTCGACGGAACCGGGGACGACATTCCGATGGATCGATCTCTGCCCAGGATCGCCCTGCGTCCAGGCTCGCGCCGCGCGATCGGATCGCCGCGGCCCTGGACCGTCCGCGTGGCGCTCTGGAGCGCCCGCCACCGCTGGCCGGTGATGCTCGCCTGGTTCGCCGTCACGATCGGCCTTTTCGCGGCGAGCCAGAGCCTTGGTGGGATCAAGGCCGTCAGCGCCACGAGCGGCAGCGAGCTGTCGCAGACCGAGTCGGGACGGGCCAGCGCGGCGATGCGCTCGGGAGGGGCGGGGTCGCTCCCGGACGAGCTCGACGTCGTCGTCACGAGCCCGTCACTCAAGGTGACCGATCCCGCCGTCCGAACCACGGTCGCGACCATCGTCGCCCGGCTCGGAGCCGTCACGG
>JAJYJR010000092.1 GCA_021789355.1 Chloroflexota bacterium
CTGCGCCCCGCCGCGCGGGCTCGAACCGGGCACCCCACGAGTCGAACACCGCCCGTTCGAGCCCGCGGCGCATGGCCGCAGGCCCTTCGCCGGTCCTGCGCTGCGATTACCGACGCGGGCTTCCAGGGACGGGAGGTATCCATGTTCCTCGTTCCGGTCCAGCTGCTCTTCTGGCTGTTCGTGCTCGGCGTCCTCGTGACGGGCTTCGAGATGGTCGCCTCGCTCCGACCGCCCGCCTGCCCGCGCTGCGCCCATTGCCAGGCACTCGAAGAGGAGGAGCGGCGGCGGCAGGCCGAGCTGCGCGATTCGCTGGCCAACCGCTTCGGCATCCGCGATCCGAAGGACGATCGCCGGCCGCGCTGAAGACGCGGGCCGGCTTCCTCCCGGCACGTCTCTGCGAGCCTAGACGTCGCCGGCAGCAACGACGGCAGCCGGGGGGCGGGCCGCTTGGGCCAAGGTCGATGGATGCCCACTCCGGCAGGCATGAATCACCCGGCGCCGTCGGCCTGACCGGTCTGCTGGGCAGACGCGACCGAAATCGGCTCCGATCATTCCCCTGAGGCTCCGCTTCCCGTCGTCAGTGCCCAACCTGCCCGGCAGTCGGCCGCTGGCCTGTCGATCATGCCCGGCAGAGTTGTCAACGGACCGGCAGGACTCCCTTGTCCGAGGGGGGCGCGCCGCGAGCCGGCATGGCAGCCAGACCGACCTTGATCCGGGCCAGCACCCGCTTTCATGCAGGGGAAGGACGCTGGCCAGCCTCTGAGTGACCAGTCCTAGACTACAGGCGACTGGCCCGACGGACGAAGGAGAGGAAGCCAGGCACCGGGCGAACCGGTCACGCCCTCAGCAGTCCTGCAGCCCGATCGCCTTCCCTCCCCGACGGCGCGACCGCCCGGTGATTTCAGGAAGGCGCGGCTGACGCGAGTGTTACGCGGAAGATCCCCACCTCGCACACGTGGCAGCCGATGTTCACCTTGTACCAGCCGGGCGACAGGAGCATGCCCCGAGCCTGTTGAAAGCAGTCGCCCTTCGCGGGGGCTCTGAACTCGGCGACGAGATGGCCAACGGTCGAGATCGTGAGCGTGAACCCAGTGGTGGCGATCAGGTCGCAGTCCGGCGGGAACGCACCCTCAAGGAAGACGCCATAGCCACGGGAATCAAGCGCGCCGCCGATGGTCTGGCGAACTTGGCCGCTGAATCCGTCGCCCGAGAGGTGCACCCGCGTGCCGACAGGGCCTTGGTTCGGCGTGACCGTCACGGCCGGCAGCCCCGAGTGGATGATCGGAGGCGAGGACGACTCCGTGAGCCATCCCACGCTGGCCGGTGGCCCAGCGGCGGCACTTCCTGCTGGCGAAGGCGACCCCGTCGGCGCCCTGGATGCCGCCGGCTGCGCGCACCCGCCGAGCGCTAGGACCACCACGAACAGGACCCGCAGCCGACCCACGCCACTACGACGTGACGCATGGCGCAGGTGCTACGAGTTCGCTGCGGCACCATGTGGGGTAACGGAAGAACGGGCCGGGAGGACGAGACTGCCCAGGGCCAGATTCCGGGGTGACAATGGCCCACGCTATTCAGTGGCTGGCGACCTTCGCGGGCTCCAGACGCACCCACTCCATGGCGTACGATCCTCGCGTGCGCTGGAAGAACCGAGGACGCACTCTCCGCCTCCTCGCAATGACCACGGGGGCAGTCCTGGTCGCGGCCTTCGTCTACCTCACGTGGATCCAGCCGGCGACGAGCCCGCTCGTGGTGGACGGCTGGGAGATCGGCCCCACCGAAACCTGCCCGCCGTCCGAGGTTGCGCACACGCAGTGCGAGGCGCTGGTGGAACGAGCCGTCGCCGGGATCAAGACCCTCGCCTCGCCTGAGATCGTCCGGGTCACGCTCCATCCCGTCGAGCGCATCCTCGAAAACGGCCAGCTTGTCATCGCGACCTTCAGCGGCGGCGGACCCGACGGTATCGTCCTCGTCGAGTTCAGCAACGGGAGCCGCCACGCGACCGCCTACGGCTGCATGATGCAGCGCGGGCCATCGGCATCGCCCGACTCGCTCTGCGGGCCCGGGCGTGAGCCGCTGCCGTGACGCCCGCCGGACCGGGTGTCATTCGCGCACGCTGACCAGCGGCACGCTCCTCACACAAGGCCCACGTCCGCATCCTCCGAGCATGACTCGACGGCCCTGCGCCCGGAGCGTTGCGGCGTACCGCGCCCGGGCGCATGATGGGGACCAGCAGCGCTTTCAAATTTGAGTTGAGAAGGCAACAGAGGGGCGCAGGTGTCGCGGCGTGGGTTCTCGTTCCCCGGCAGGCGACTCGTGCTCGCCTGTCTCGCTGGCGCGATCGTCGGTATCGGCGCATTTGCGCTGACGGGAGGACTCTGGAGGCAGCCTCCGGGTCTCGGGTTCTGTCAACCGACCATCGTGGCCTCCGGCTTCGATCCTTGGACCGGGCTCCCTCACGGTTCGACGTGGTACTGCCCGCCGATCTCAGCCATGTCGGGGCCATCTACCACTGTGACCCGGCCTGCGTCCACCTTCCCGCAGCCGACTCCCCCGGAGATCTCTGGCCGTCGGGCCATCCCGGTCCCGGTGGGCTTCGTGGTCGGCGCCGGGCTGGTGCTCCTTCTGCCGGCGTTCAACCGGAGCCGGCGACGATGACCGCGAGGTCGTCTTTCAGCTGGCTCGCGCGAGCCCGGTAGCCGCAGGCGCCCTCGGACCCATTCCAGCCCGACATGATTGACACACGCTGACCAGCGGCAGGCGTGACGACCCTGATCAGCGCCGGGTCTCAGGACCGAATAGCGAAGCTCTGGAACCAAGGGGTGGAGATGGGCGCCAGAACGGGTTCTCTCGTGCTCGCCATTGCGTCGTCGCTGGCGATCGCCGGCTGCGCGGCCGCTGGATCGCCCGCCCCCTCACCGACACAGCCCACGACATCGGAACGTCCACCGACATCCGCGCCCAGCCCGAGCTCGGCAGTGGTGTCGCCGACCTCCTCCGACGGGGCCAAGTGCGCCGTCATCCCCATGAGCCCAGCCTCCTACTCCCTCGTCGGCTGGCGCGCCGGCCGTATCGTCGTGGTCGCGGCGACGTTCCCGTCCTGCGAGACGGCGCGGTACCAGCTCCTATCAGCGGACCCGGCGGTCGGGACCTGGACCGGGGGGACTGTCTTTGACGATGGGATGCCCGACCGGGCCGCCACGGACGGCAGGACAGTAGCGTTCCCTCTCCAGGATCGCGTCGTCGTCAGCGAGGCATCGGGCTCCACCCGTTCGATCCTCCGACCCGGCGACATGGGCCCCGACTGGGACGCGTACGGCCTGCCCGCCCTGCCCGGCGGCGGCTACCTCGTGGTCGGGGCCGATCGCTTGCTGCAGATCGCCTCCGATGGCAGCGAGATGACGAGCGATCCGCTGCCAGCGGGCTACGTCGCCGTCGCACCGACGTCCGATCCGGACCGCTTCATCCTCGCGCCAACGGTCGATGCGCGGAGGGAGTACGGGCTCAGCACCCGCGCACCCTTCCGAACGTACCTCTGGGACCGCGCGAGCGGCTCGCTGCGGCTGCTCCTCTCAGGCGTCACCGCCGTCTCGGCTGCCACTCCGCAGACCGGGCTCGCCTTTCTCGTTGTGACCACCGCGGGCGCCACGACCTGGTCGCTCGTGGCCGCCGATGGCCGTCTGCGCACGGTCGCGACCACCGCTGGATGGGCCACGCTCTCGCCGGACGGCCGACTCGCGGTCAGGACGCAGTCCCCGGACCTGCCGTCGGTCCCGACCGTCCTCCTGGATCCGCGGTCGGACAGGGTGATCGCCGCGATCAGCTCGCTCGGGGCCTCCGGCACCGCCTGGGACGGCGAAGAGGCTGCCACGCTGGTCCAGCCGCGACCACCGGTCGCCGGACAAGCGGCCGTGCTCCTGGTCGACGGCGCCAGGATCAGCCGACTCGAGTTGCCCTGACAAGGCTGCCTCTGGGTTGGGAGGACGACTCAGGCCACGATGGCCAAGCAACATTCGCGCACCCTACCCAGGCACAGCGTGCTTTCCAGCGGATCAGGGCGAACGCAATGAGCGGGCCTTCGCCTCCACCCACGGCGACTCGCTCAGCACCGTGACTCGCGGCGGGAGGCCGGCGCAGCCACCTCGTGGCCGCCTCCGTGGCGGCAGGCGACCCGTTCGTGGTCCCGCCAGCCGGCTGGGCCATCCCGTCACTCAGGTGGGTCGGGCCCTCAGCCTCTACCCCGACGGGCCGGAGCGACGTTGGCTGGTTCTCACGGTCCACGGCACGGCCGGGCGCCGCGTCCGAGGCTAGACGCTGATGCCGAGGGCGGCCGCGGCGACCAGGGCGCTGCCGACGGCCACCGCCACGCTGGCCAGGGTTCCGAGCAGGTAGTACTCGGCGAACTCGCGGTCGTCGAGCTGCTTGAAGCGGGCGAGAGTCTTGGCGGCGATCACGAGCCCGATCGCGGCCTCCGCCCGGACCAGCAGCAGGGCGGCGATCAGCAGCCGCTCCAGGATCCCGATCGCCTCGCCGACCCGCAGCGGCGACGCGAGACGCGCCGGCTCTGCCGGCGGCGTCGACCGCGGCGCGAGGTGCCCCCGCAGGGGCCCCAGCTCAATGTCGTAGGCGAGGGCCGGGGCCGCGGACGCCGGGATCGCGGGGGGCCGGGCGGCCGGGTCGGCGCCGGCCTCGCGACCCTCCAGGGTCGGCAACGGCCGGACGAGCGTGCCGACGAAGAGCGCGCCCGCCCGGATGTTGACGATGGCCAGGGCCAGCAGGACCACCGCCGTCAGGACAGCGCGATGGAACGCTGCCGGGTCCGGCCCGGCGACCGTCGCGATCCGGGCTGCCGCGGCCGGGACCGGCGTCGCGCCGGCCAGGAACACCCACCAGGCCAGCCAGAGGACGACGGCGTGGGCGGCCTGGTCGGCGGCGAAGAGGGCGGCCGGCAGAGGCGTCCAGGCGCGACCCAGGAAGGCGGCTCCGGCGGGCGGCTCGTGGAGGCGGCGGGCCGTCGCGAGGGCCCGCGCCTCGGCCCGGCGCGTCAGGACGATCTTCGTCCGGTCGATGAGGCCGTGGGCCAGGCTGACGGCCAGCAGCAGGCCCAGGCCGGGCCGGCCGTAGACGACGGCGAACGGCGCCAGGCAGAGGGCGACGATCACGACGTGGGCCGCCAGGGCCGCCAGGCCGGTCCAGCCCGAGGCGAACTTGCGGGTCGCGATCCGGTTGCCCTGCAGCACGAAATCCGCCCCGAGGTGGGCCAGGGCCAGCCAGGCCAGGAGCAGGACCTGGTCGGTCGTCACCCGGCCGCGGCCCCCTCGGCCAGGAGCGTCCGGAGCGCGGTGGTCAGCCGGCCCAGGGAACGGAGCCGCGCCCGGGCCGCGATGACCGTGACGGTCGCCCGGGCGATCCCGAGTCGATCCGCGATCTCCGCCTGCCGCAGACCGTCGAGGAGGGCCAGGCGGGCGACCTCGCGCTGGCGCACGGTCAGCCCGTCGAGGTGCTCGGCCAGGAGCGGCGCCAGGTCCGCCAGCAGGCGGTCTGCCCGCGGCTCGCCGGTTTCGGCCACGAACCCGACACGCTGGAGACGGGCCCGCCCGAGCGCCTGGCGCGCGGCCAGGAAGGCCGGCCCGGCGCGCTGGGTCGCGGGCCCGGAACCGCCCTCCACGACTCCGATCACGACCGCCCAGCGCATCGGCCGGGCCTGCGGGTGCAGGGCGGCGCGCAGGACGGCCAGGAGCGGGTCGGCCGCCGGCCGCAGTAGGCCCTGGAGCTCGTCTCCCTGGGTGAAATCAAAGGGGGCCAGCCGGGCCCCGGCGTACGCCGCGTCGAGCTCGGCCACCAGCGCCCGCAGCCAGGCCGTTGACCCGGCCGGGTCGCGCCGCGACGCGACCACGTCGCCGAAGACGACGATGCCGGTCTGCGCCTCCATGCCGGGAGGCTACCCGACCAGTCAGTAGCCGTCAACGGCTAACCGAGCTGGAGGTAGTCGGCGGAAGCTACCGGACACGTCAGCCCGGCGCTCTGACGGCCGCGCGCCGCCCCGCGCCGACGGCTACCATGGCCGTCGATCAGCAGGCCGGACGCCGCGTCGCGCCCGGGCGGACCGGGCCGACCGGGCCGCCGGACCCCCGGCGCGGCGCGTCCCCGGGCAGCTCCCCGTCGCGGCCCCCGACGGGAGCCTGTCCGGCGGCGCCGGATCCAGAAGGCGTCATCCTCACCCGGCCCGCCCGGCGGCCGGCAGCGCCAGGAGCGGAAGTGCCAGCTCGTCTGCCCGCGCGCCTCCTTCCGTTCGCGGCCCCACGTCCGCCCGCCGCACCTCGCCCGCCGGCCGCCGCACCCCGCCCGCCGCGGGGCCGGCGAGAGGGCCCCACCCCTTGAGCGCCCCCGTGTCGCCCGTCGGCCACGGTGCGTCGCCTGCCGGCCCGGAACCCGCCCCACGCCCCCCGGCCGGAGGTCGGCTGGGCCGCTACGCGCGCAGCTTCACCGGCTTCGAGCGGGATGCCCAGATCTTCCTGCTGACGACCCTCGTCGCCGGGGCGGCCACGAGCCTCTACTGGATCGATTTCAACCTCTATCTCCAGTCCCTCGGAGTCAGCCGGCCGACGATCGGCCTGATCGCCGCGGCCGCCTCGATCGCCGGCGTCGTGGTTGCCTTCCCGGCAAGTGGCCTCTCCGATCGGATCGGCCGCCGCTGGGTCATGGCCATCGGCCTGGGCCTGGTCCTCGTCGCCTTCGTCGGCTTCCTGAGCTGGACCTCACTGGCCGCCCTGGCGGCCTTCGCGGCCTGCTACGGCGCCGGCTCGCAGGCGACCCAGATCGTCGCCTCCCCGTTCCTCACCGAGCACAGTCGCCGGGACCACCGGAACGAGCTCTTCGCCGTCCAGTTCGCCATCAGCAACCTCACCAACGTGGGGGCGGCGGTCCTGGGCGGCGTGGTGGCTGCACCGCTGGCCGTTGCGCTCGGGCTCGGCGGGACTGGTCCGGGCCCCTACCGCATCCTGCTGGGCCTGATGGCGGCCCTCACGCTGGCCGCCCTGGCGACCGTCTTCCTGATCTCCGACGACCGGCCGCGGCCCCGCATCGCCAACCTCCCGGCGGCGCGATCCGGGCGGCCCGGCCGGTTCGGGATCACGATCGTGGATCGCGGCCGGTTCGTCCGTCTCCTGCTGCCAGGCTTCCTCACCTCGCTCGGTGCCGGCCAGATCATCCCCTTCCTGAACGTCTTCATCGAGGGCAAGTTCCACCTCGACATCGCCTCGCTGAACGCGGTCTTCGCGGTCACCAGCCTGGGCACGACCGTGGCGGTCCTGCTCCAGCCGGCGCTGGCCCGGCGGCTGGGCAAGGTGGGCTCGGTCGTGCTGGTCCAGGCGGTCAGCATCCCCTTCTTCGTCGTGCTCGGCTTCTCGCCGCTGCTCTGGTCGGTGGTCCTGGCGATGGCGGTACGCAACTCGCTGATGAACGCCGGCAACCCGATCTTCAACGCATTCGCCATGGAGTCCTTAGGTACCACCGAAAGGGCGACCTACTCGGCAGCGGCCAATCTTCTCTGGTCGCTCGGTTGGTCGGTTGGCGAGCCCTTCTACAGCCTGGCGCAGGCGAGCTTCGGATTCGAGGTTGGGTATGCCATCGACTTCTTCGTGGTGATCGTCCTGTACACCGTGGCCACGTACCAGCTCTGGGATTGGTTTGGAAAGTCCGAACGCGTCCTACGCACGGCCGACGTGCCGTCTCAAACGACGTGAAGAACGATCCCAACCGCAGCACCGACATCGCACCGGTCAGCTCTTGCGCTTGCGCCCGCGCGCTCCCGGGATCGGCTGCAGCGAGACGTAGGCCGAACCGCCCTTGATCGCCATGTGCAGTTCGGCGGCGCGGTCGTTGCGACGGATCACCCGTCCCAGTGAGGCGCGCAGCGTCGGCAGCTTCTCCTCGGTCGGCTCGAACACGGCGACCTTGTTCCCGCTCCTGGCAGGGCCGGTCGGCCCGGTTGACGCTACCCGGACGGGTGGGAACCCTGGATCCGAAGGCCAGGTCATAAAGGGGCCATGCGGCACTTGGGATGGGGGCCGTTCGGCACAGCCTTGCCAGATCGGTGGCGTCCCACCTCCGAGCTGCGGAGTACGCCGCTGGCGTCACCCCGGGCGTCCCGGGCTGCCGGAAAGGAGCCGCTGCTATGGCGGTCCAGCCTACAGCCGAGCACAAGAGCCTCGATGCGCCTGACGAGACGCGGGCGTTTCCGAGGGGCCGCCACGAGATCGTCACGGTCGGCGGGGTCACGTTCGGCCGGATGACGTTCGAGCCAGGCTGGCATTGGGCCGAGCACGTAAGACCCATCGCGGGCACCGAGAGCTGCCAGGTGGCGCACGGTGTCTACGTCGTCTCTGGCCGTCTGCGGACACGCCTCGACAGTGGCGAGGAGTTCGACCTCGCGGCCGGCGACGCCGGCTACTCCCCGGCGGGCCATGACGCCTGGGTCGTTGGGGACGAACCCTTCGTCACGATCGACATCCTCGGGGCAGCCCAATACGCGAAACGGAAGTAGGTGGCCCCCGTGGATGACACCGCTGCCCTCGCGCTCGGACGACGGTTCGTTAGCGCCCTCACAAGCCAGGACTGGGAGGACCTCGCCGGCTGCTTCAGCGAAGAGGCCAGATTCCGAGCCCTGGTTCCGTCGCCCGAGCGCCCCTTCCGTGACTGGACCGGCCGCACCGATGCAGCGGCTCAGCTCCGGCGATGGTTCGAAGACTCCGACGTGACCGAGTTGATCGCCTCGACCGTCGAGATGGTCGGGGACCGTCTCCACGTCGCCTACCGCATCCGGGGACACGAGCCGGACGGTTGGTACCTCATCGAACAGCAGACCTTCATCACGCCCGATTCTTCCGGCATCGCTGAGCTGAGTCTCGTCTGCTCTGGCTCCCAGTCAGTCGAGCCCTGACCGCGCGGACGCAACTCGGGCGAGCGATCACTCCCGCCCGCAGCATCGCGCCTGACGCCGCGCGGACCGGGCCATCTGACATCGCACAAGCAAGATCACGTTCCCGCAGCGCGAGCGCGCCGATAGGCAATACAGCGGGAGGGACCGATGGCAGCCGAGTACCTGATGGCGGGCCAGCAGAGTGAGCTCGACCGGCTCCAGCTCCAATCACGGGTGTGGGAGCCGGCGGGCGACGCGCTTCTGGCTCAGCTGCCCTCCGGGACCGGGCTTCGGGTGCTCGACGTGGGTTGCGGGGCGATGGGCTGGTTGCGCACCCTGTCGACCTGGGCCGGCCCGTCGGGGACGGTTGTCGGGACCGACATCAGCCGTGATCTCCTCGCGGCGGCCCAGGGGTTCGTGGCGGCCGAGGGGCTGCTCAACGTTCCCCTCGTCGAGGACGACCTCTTCGCGAGCGTCCTACCGGCGGGGTCGTTCGATCTCGTCCATGCACGGTTCCAGCTCGCCCCGATCGGGCGCGTTGCCGAGCAGCTCGCGAGCTACCGGAGGTGGGTGCGCGCCGGTGGTTGGCTCGTGCTCGAGGAACCGGACACGGCGTCGTGGCATTTCAATCCGCCGGCGCCGGCGGCCGAGCGCCTGATCGGCCTGATCCGCGAGGCATTCCGGGCCGCCGGAGGCGACATCGACGCCGGCCGCCTCCTGCGGGGCCACCTTGTGGGCCTCGGCATCGAGCCAACCCTCGACGCCCGGGTGATCGCCCTTCCGCCCGCACACCCGTACCTGCGGCTTCCCCTCCAGTTCGCGACCTCGCTCGGGCCGCGGATCGAGGCGATTATCGACGCGGAAGCACTGGCGGCTCTCCGCGCCGAGGTGGAGGAGGAGATGGCCGTGCCCGGGCGCTGGGGCACGACCTTCACCCTCGTCCAGGCCTACGGCCGCCTGCCGGGCTGATTGCTGAGAGGAGGCGCAACAGATCTGGGTGGCAGAGGGGCGCTCGACACCTCCCGGCGAGGGCACGTCGCTGCTTTCAGGCCTTCGAGTCAACCCTCCGGCAGGCCGAAAGGCCGTGGTTCCGCGAAGTCAGGGTTCACCCGCGGCTGGTGGCGTGGTCTCTCGTGGCTCACTGCGAGACCGGCGGGTCCACCTCCGACGACGATCGCATCGATGTGCTCCAGGGCGCGGCGCTGTGTCGCAGGGCGGGATGGCCAAACCGCTCTGCACCTCCTGTCGCGGTACGAGGCGGCCCAACTCGCCTACCATCTCGACGGCAATATACGGAGCCCGAAGGACCCTCGTTTTCGGACGGTCGAGCGTGGGCCCGGTCTGGAGCCCGCCCTGGCCCGCGGCCGCGGCGTTGGTCCCGGAATTAGGGTGCGAACCAACTCTCCAACACGCGCTCGAGCTCCTGCTTGGCCCGCTTGTACGCGGGCGAGGGCGGCTCGAGCACCACGCGCGGCGCGGGGTAGGCGTAGAAGCCTCCCGAAGCGTATCCCGCCATCCCACCGCCGACCTCGAGATAGCAGAAGCCGCTGCCGTCGTAGCGAGCCCTGGGCTCCCGACCCTCGACGCGGGCGGCGATGTTCTCGGCCACGATGTTCGCCTCGACCTCCGCGAACACGCCGGCCTTCGGCAGCAGCAGGCCGTTCATGAGCCGGATGGCGGCGGCATCCCCCAGGACGTACACGCCCGGCCAGCGCGTCTCGAGCGTGTCTGCATCGGCGAGGATCTCGAGCGTCTGCGGGTGGGCCGGCACGTAGCCCGAGGCGTCAGCGAGACCGGCCTCAGCCAGGACAGGGGGCGCCCGATGGGGCGGCACCGCCGCGAGCAGGTCGAACACGACCGACTCGCCCTCGAAGTGCGCCGTCCGGGATGCCGCGTCCACCCTGCTGACGCTCCAGCCCGGTCGGTAGTCGATGCCCCGCTCCTTGAGCATAGCGCGGACCGCGGCACCGACCTCCCCGCCGGCGACCGGCATGGGCTGCTTCTCGGGGGTCGCCATGACGATCTCGGTCGTCTCCCGCATGCCCCTGGATCGAAGTGCCGCGTCGATCAGCAGCGCGGCCTCGTATGGGGCGGCCGGGCACTTGAAGGGGGTTCGAGCCACGACGAGCAGGATGCGGCCACCGGCGAATGAGGCGAGCGCCTCGCGCAGCTCCACCATGCCCCCGGCGTCGTAGAGGTTGAGGGCGGCCCCGCTAAGACCTGGCACCGCGTCGGGCACGAGCTCGGCGCCGAGAGCGATCACGAGCTGATCGGCTTGGAGCATTTGGCCGCCCGTGCTCACCGTGCGGGTCGCAGGATCGATCGCCGTCACCTCGTCGCGCAACCACTCGATCCCCGGGCGGGCGAGCTTCGCGAGATCACGTCGAACGTCCTCGGCGTTGTGTCGTTCGCCGGTGAGCAGCCACATGTACGACGCGCAGAGCGAGAACGTCGTCTTGGGCTCGACGACCACGATCCGCTGGCCCGTCGGCAGTCGCTCGCGCAGGCGGTGCGCGACCGCCAACCCGCCCCAGCCGCCTCCAAGAATCAGGGTGGTGCCGTTCCCGGCCATGGTGCGCTCCTCCGTCGTGCGTGCGCTCCGCACGCGGACGGTCGGGCTCGCCAGTGGCTCGACGCGGCTCAGGCGGCCGGGACGCGAGCCGCGCGTCAACGCTCCCGTCTGTGTCCGGTGTCATGGCAGCCGCGAAGCCGGGTGTCAAGTGAGTTGTCCACACAGCGAAGGACTTGGCGCGGTGGCCCCGAGGGACCGTCTTTCAGTTCACGGTCACGAGAGTCGTTCTCAAACCAACAATGGCGAAAGCCAACAGCAGGAGTGCCGAGAGGGCGACCATCCGCAGCGAGTAGATGCAGGTTGAAGCGCTTCATCGCCAACGCGCGCAATGCGAGGCTCAGCGAGATCGCGGACGCTCGGGCTAGCTTCGAGTAGTAGTCGGCTAGCTCAGCTGGGGGGCCTTCGGTAAACGGGATCGGCGCGCCTCAGCATGGTGTTGCATCGACCGGTTGAACCCGCCCCTCATTTCCAAACGAGAACCCCCGTCCCTTGCGAGAAACGGGGGTCTGAGAGGTTTCCGGGGCTTTCCCGGAATCTTCCCTCCTACAGTAGGAGGTGAGTTAAACGGCTGAAACGTGACATTGGGACGCAACCGATTTCGAGAGGACCATGGTCACCGAGGCGAGGTTCCTTCTCTTCGTCAACGTCGAACCGCACCCAGAGGGCTGCTGGTGGTGGACTGGCGACAAGACAGCGGGTGGCTACGGGAGGTTGCCCGAGAACCGCGAGTTCAGGGCTGAGCGCTTCAGTTACCGCCACTACGTCGGGCCCATCCAAACGGGGATGGATGTGGTGCAGTCCTGTCGAAGCACAAGCTGCGTCAGGCCCGAGCACCTGCGCCTCGTCGCAGCAGCTGGCAAGCCGCAGGGCCATCAATCGAGGCGCGGTGAGGCGAATACCAATGCGCGGCTTACGCAGGACGATGTCCTCACGATTCGGAAGCTCAGGCGTGCGGGCGCTAGCCTCAGTGCTCTCTCGAAGCGTTTCGGCGTCACCAAGGCGCATGTGACACTCGTGGCTCAAGGCAAGCGGTGGGCGCACCTGCCTGACCCGGAGCGGGACTGACCCAGACTCAGCCCGTCAAAGGCACGCGCGTAGTCCGAGGCCGAAGTTTCTCCAGGAAGTGGAGATTGTGCGCACCACTGCACGTGGTGTCCTGACGTGAGGGCGCAATCGCTCAATGCTTGTGGAGTAGACTCGCCGCATGGCTCGGAACCCCGTGTGGGGGCGGGACGAGCTCATCCTCGCTCTCGACCTCTACCTCCGCAGCGGGCAACCGCCTCCGGAGAATCCGGATGTAGTGGCCTTGAGCGGGCTATTGCAGCGCTATTGGCAGCGCTCGGATGTGGGCGCGGACTTCCGGAGTCCAAACAGCGTCGCCCTCAAGCTGGCGAACTTCGCGGCGCTCGACCCTGCCTACGGAGAGCGCTACCAGCCCCCGGCGATGCTCAACGTCTCCGCCCACTACGGGAACATCCGCTTCGGCCCCAACTGGTGGGACTCCATCGCTGGAACGCCGCCCGTGGGTTCGCCCTGCGCGCCCAATGGCGGCGCGAATGAGCTGGGCTACCAGCTTCAGGCTCCCAATTGGGGCGCGCGCTGGGTGCGCGGCTATATCGTCTACGGCACGTGGGTCTATCATACCGGTGTAGACCTGGCCGCGCCGCAGGGCAACATGATCCACGCCGCCCAAGCGGGCCAAGTGATCTGGGCGGGCTACGACGCGACGAACGGTTTGGGCTGGTCCGTCAAGATTGACCACTGCAACC
>JAJYJR010000916.1 GCA_021789355.1 Chloroflexota bacterium
CTTCGTGCGCGACGGCCAGGAGGTCTCGATGTCCAAGCGTGCCGGCGAGTTCATCACGCTCGACGAGCTGCTCGAGGAGATCGGGGTGGACGCGGCGCGCTGGTTCATCGCCGCGCGCGGACACACCAGCGGCATCGACTTCGACATCGAGCTCGCCAAGAAGCAGTCGTCGGAGAACCCCGTCTACTACGTGCAGTACGCGCACGCCCGGATCAGCTCGATCCTGCGGAAGGCGGCGGAGGCCGGACTGGCGGCGGAGGCCGGACTGGGCCCGACGGAGGGGCTGCCGCTCGAGGCCGGACTGGCGCCGGAGGTCCGACTGGCGCCGACGGATGGGCTGGCGCCGGCGGATGGGCTGGCGAGCGCCCTGGGAGACGATGAGGTCGCCCTCGGCCTGGCCAAGCTCCTCCTGCGCCTTCCCGAGGTGGTCGAGGACGCCGCGGCACAGCACGAGACGCAGGGCGTGACCGCGTACGCGACCGAGCTGGCGACCGCCTTCCACGCCTTCTACCGGGACCGGCGGGTGGTCGACACGGCCGACCCGGCCACCTCCCGCGCGCGGCTCGCGCTCGTGACGGCGACGCGCATCACGCTCGCGAACACGCTCGCGCTGCTGGGGATCTCGGCGCCGGACTCGATGTAGGCACGCCGGCGGCGGGGCATCCGCGTGCCCTCATGGGGTCCGGCACGCCGCCGGCCGGGCGTCTGCACGCCGCAGGCGGGTGTCTGCCTGTCGTCAGCTTCCGACCGACCCGGCCGCCCGCTCCAGCGTCGACTGATCCGAGGCGAGCAGCAGCGTGACCGTCCTGCCGGAGACGCTCTCCACGTGGGGACCGGCCGCGGACGCAGCCTGCGCCGCCCCGAGCAGCCGGCCCGCCGCTGTCGCGAACGCGCCGGCGTCGCCGGCCGTCGCCCAGGTCGAGCGCCAGGCGATGAGCCATGCGCCCGCCGGGCCGTCCCACTGCACGACCTGGTCGCCCTCCCAGCCGTCCGCCAGCTGCGTCGCGTCGGCCGAGGCAAGCGCCTGCGCCAGCCAGACCTGGAACGTGAGCTCGCCCATCGTGTCGAGATACGTGCGCGTCCAGCCGGCCCCGAGGGCCCTGCCGAGCGCCGGGGCGACCACAGTGGTGGGGTGCCAGCCGGCCAGGTAGCGATCGGGGTGGAGGATCTCGGACGTGGAGCCCGGTGGCCGCGCGTACGCCTGGTCGACCGCCGCCCAGCCGCCCTGCTGGTAGAGCGCCGTCACGAACGACAGCCCGTCCAGGTACGGGAAGAGCAGGGTGCGGCTGACCAGGGGCGGTGTGCCGGCGGGCACCGCTGGCTGCAGCGATTGCAGGAGCAGCTGCCCGAGGTCCACCAGGTCGGACAGCGAGATGTGGGCCTGCATCCAGAGGCCGTTGAGCAGGGTCGCGTCGCCTTCGATCAGGGCGTGGAGCGCCAGCACCCGGTCGGTCGGGAACGAGGCGTCGACGCCGAGCTTCGCGAAGTCGAAGTGCTGGTCCTGGAGCGCGTGCGTGTACTCGTGCGCAACCGTGAAGCGCGCGGTCAGGCCGAAGTCGGCGACGCGGTTGACGATGGTCATCGAGTGGGACGCCGGGTCGTACAGGCCGAGGACCTGCGACGTGAGCGTGGCCAGCGACAGAGCCCTCAGGTCGAGGCCGGGGCTGGCGAGGCCCAGACGGACGAGGAGGTTCTGCTCGGCGACCATGGCGGTCGCGGTGTCCGGGGCATCCAGCTGCTGCTCGAGCGACTGGCGGAGCTGGGCAGGGTCGATGAACCGGGTGGGAACCGCGCTCAGGGGTTCGAGCTGGCGCAGCGGTGGCACCTGGGCCTCGACCGCGGCAACTTCGGCGGCGAGGTCCCGGGACGGCGCGGGTGTTGCCGATGGGACTGTGCTGGCTGCCGATGGGAGAAGGCCGGACGCCGATGGGACTGTGCTGGTGACGCGGGTCGGGGCCGGCGTCGGGACCGCGGGGCGCGGGACGTCGCTGCGGATCCAGACGGCGGATGCGCTCGCGACCAGGACCAGCGCGACGGCGACGGCGAGTCGGGTGAACCGGCCACCTCCCCGCCGCGGCGGTCGGCGCGGGCCGGGCAGGGTCCGCGTCAGGTCGGCCGGTTCCGGCCCGGCCGGATTCGACCCGCGCGTGTCGGGCACGGCGAGGTCCGGCTCCCGCTCGCCGGGCACCCTCGACGCAGGGCCGCGCTCGTCGGTCATGGTCCGCATTGTGGCAGGCCGTGGTGGCCGGCGAACCCGTCCCTGATCTCGGCGGGAGACAACCTGGAAGCGGTCCCCGGTTCCTGATCCCTCGCGCACCCCCCGATCGTGCTCGTGACGAGGGGCATCGCCACGTCGGCACGCGTCAGGGCCTCGCTCCGCCCGGTCCGCAATCCGGGCAGGACAATCTGGCGGACGGTCGGGCATGCGATCGGGGCTGCCACGCTGGCGGCCGCACCGATGATGGCAACGGGCGACTGTGCCGCGGCGGCCTCCGGACGACCACGGGCAACGGGCGACTGTGCCGCGGCGGCCTCCGGACCCCACATGTCGCATACCCGATACGAGCGTTGAGCTTCCTTAACCATCAGGGGGCTTTCTCCTTCACGCTCGGCCTCTAACGTATGCGCAACGGAACCGAGAAGCCTCCCTTCCAGTTCCTACCTCCC
>JAJYJR010000917.1 GCA_021789355.1 Chloroflexota bacterium
CGGCGGAGCAGGTCGCGCAGGTAGCGGATCTCGGCCCGCGCGGCCGCCGGGTCGCGATCCAGCATCCGGTCGATGTACTCGACCTGGAAGATCGCGTTGGTCAGCGCCTGGGCGGGGCCGTCGTGGACCTCCTGCGCCAGGCGCTGGCGCTCGGATTCCTGCGCCTCGATGATCCGCATCTGCACGTCGGTGGATGTCTCGGCGGCGGTGGCGTCGCCGACCAGGCTGCCGTCCCCCTGTTGCAGGAAGAGCCAGGCGCGCTCGAGGTGCGTGATCACGAGCTCCAGCTTTGCCTGCTCGAGCTGGCGCTCGCCGAGCTCCGCGGTGGTCGCCTCGAGGGCCTGCTGCAGGGTGGCGCGGCGGCCCTCGTTGCCCGGATCGGCCGGCCCGTGGGAGAGCGCCTCCAGTTCTTCGCGCTGGAGCCGGGCGGTGGCGAGCACGTCGGCATAGGCCTCGCGATAGCGGGTGGTGATGGCGCGCAGCTGGTTCGCGCCGTAGCTGACCAGCTGCCCGCCCTCCGCGTACAGCTGATCGAGGCGCGCGCCGTCGCGTTCAGCCGCGTCCATCGCACGCGAGTATAGGGTTGGCGAGCGTGGCCACACGGGTCCGAGTCGCGGGTCCGTCGCGCGTCACGGGCCGCACGCGATCCGGTAGGCGTGGGTGCCGGCGAGGGGGTCGGACGGACTCGCCGATCCCGACGGGGCGGAGGCGCCCGGCGGGGCCGAGAGGGCGGCCCTGCCTGCGCCAAGGTCGATCGGGACGAAGCAGGCTGCATCGGCGCCACCCCCGGCCAGGACCCCCGGCCAGACCCCGGCCGTGCCGCTGACCACCAGCACGTGGGCGTCGAAGTGCCGAGCCAGGTCCAGGACGCTCGCGGGCGACTCGTCCGGCAGCCCCAGCGTGGGCACTCCCAGGGACCAGGCGATCCAGACCGGGTGGTCGGCGATGACCGGGGCGGCGCTCGCGGGCGGGATGCCTGCGGACGTCAGTCGCGCGCCCAGGGCCGCGTACCGCGCCTCGGCCTCGCGCCCGACTCCAGCGATGCTGCCCACGGAGATCGCCAGGACGGGGATCGCCAGAGCGGCCACCAGCACGGGCCCCAGCCAGGCCACCGGCCGCGTCCAGCCCCGCAAGCGCCCGATCCGCACGATCAGCCCGTCGAGTGCCAGCAGACACGCGATCAGCAGCAGCACCTGCACCGGGCCCGCCGCGTGGAGAAACGTGCCCCACGTGGTGGACACCGGGAAGAAGAGCGTGGTGGCCGCGAAGGTGATCCCCGACAGCAGCAGGAGCGGCCGGAGCGCGCCGCCGCGTCCCTGCCAGGGGAGGGCGACCAGCCCGATCGGGCCGGCCGGGATGGCCGGGATCAGCAGCACGTCGAACAGGTTGTGGTCGAAGCCGTTGACGCGGGCGCCGATGAGCCCGCCCAGGCCCTGCGCGAGGTAGCGGGCCAGCGTGGGCCTGTCCTGCCAGGCGAAGATGTCGAAGCCGCTCACCGACAGCGCGTTGGCCAGCGCCTGCCCAGGCAGCGGCGAGCCGAACGCCAGCCAGTCGCGGAGCATCCAGGGTAGGAAGATCGCCATCGAGATGACGGCCGGGATCGCGATCAGTCGGAACCGGGTTCCGCGTTCGAGCCGCCCCTGGGCCCCGCGCGCGCCGAACCAGGCGAGGATCGCCCACGTCAGCGCCACCCAGAGCGCCTCGTTGCGCGCCAGCGCCGCCAGCCCAAGGACCACCCCGAGCCCCAGCAGCCGAGGGTCGCGAATCGCCGCGGCCCGCGGGTCGCGCAGGATCCGCGTCATCAGCAGGCAGGCCGCCAGCGCCAGCACCGTGAACGGCATGGTCGAGTCGGGGAGCGCGCCGTGCACCACCAGCGGGCCGTAGGTGGCCGCCACCAGGCCCGTGCCGAGTGCCAGCGTTCGGGCACGCCCGGAGGGCAGACCCCGCTCCGCGGCCACGTCCGCCGCCAGCCGCCACGCGAGCACCGGGACCAGCGCGCCAACCAGCACGGCCGAGACCTGCGCCGCCCGGAAAGTGGCGCCGAGCAGCGCCATGGGGACGGCGTCCAGGAAGGTGGCCAGCGGCATCCACACCTCGAACGCGGCTCGCGGCACCACCAGCGGCGGGGTCTGGTAGCTCCACAGCGCGTCGCTGACCAGGCCGTGCCCTTCCAGCAGGTTGCGGGCAACCGCCACGTAATAGGCGGTGTCCTCGGGGACCGGGTAAGGGATCTGCGAGGCGGCGAGCGTCCTCGCTGCCAGGGCGGCGACGAAGACGGCCCCGGCGCTCAGCCAGGCCTCGCCGCGGTTCACGGCGCGGCCGTGCGGCGGCCGTGCGGGTGAACGCACGCGCCAGCGCCGGACCAACAGCCACACGTCGGCTCGGTGCATGCCGGTTCAGCACGGCCTTGAGCGCCCGAGTGCCTGGGAGCGGCGCTCATGCTGTCAGCGCGCCGACCGCGATCTGCAGGACGCCGTCCGGCCGAGCGAGCGAGTAGCCGGTACCCGTGATGACTCCCAGCGCAAGGGGTTCTGCCCCCGTCACCAGGGCCTTGAGCCTGAGCAGGTTGGCAGCCGCCTCGTCGACGACGGGCGGACTGGAGCCCAGCTTGATCTCGAAGGCCGCCCATCGCCCGTCGGGCAACTCGATGATCGCATCGG
>JAJYJR010000918.1 GCA_021789355.1 Chloroflexota bacterium
GGCCCCGCCCAAGGGGACGAGCGGCTTCACCCCGATCGCGCCGCTCTATCGCGTCGAGCACGCCTTCGCGCGTCTCGGGCGTTGGCGGCGCCTGTCGCGCTGCTACGAGGGCTCACCGAACAGCGACCGCGCCTGGCTCGAGGTCGCCGCGCTCGCCTACCTGTTCGCACGGCTGCGCGTGGAGTTCCTCGCCCTCACGCTGGCCGAGCCACCGACGTTGGCCCCCTGAGTAGCCCCTCGCTAGAGAGGCACGACCGCAACGAACGCGCCGTGAGCCCTAGCGCGTGGGGTGATACGTCAGGACCACGACCCCGAGCGGGAAGGTGGTGGTTTCGACAAGCGACAGGGTGCGGCGGGGGACGCCGTTGAAGAGCCGCTTCGTGCCCGAGCCGAGCACGATGGGGTGGACCATCAGGCGGTACTCGTCGTACCCGTCGAGGGTCACGTAGGTGCTGGCGACGACCTTGCGTGGCATTGGCGATCTCCTGCGGCTCGGTCCACTCGTCGGTACTGGCGCAGGGAGCACCGAGTGGGACGGAAGGCTAGAACGCCCCCTCGGAGGACCATGCCACCTCGGCGCGCGCCGTGGCGCTCGGGGCGGGCGAGGCGGCTGCCGGGAACCGTCCGATCGGGCGTGCGGTGACCGCCGCACGCGGTACGCAGGCGCCCACGACGACCGCGATGAGCGCCAGCGCGACGACCCGGAAAGCGATCAGGACGCGCACGACGTCAGGTGCGGCGGTGTCCGAGCACCTGCAGGACGCCCGCACCCGCAATCGCCAGCAATCCGATGATCACGATGACGAGGTTCCCGGCCGCGAAGAGGCCGAGGGCGGCGATGAGGATGCCGAGGATCGTTAGCGCGGTGACCGGCAGGTTGTCCATCGAGGTGTCCACGACTCCACTGCTTGGGTATCTGCCCGAGGGGCCATCATAGGGTCGCGCCATGATCAGCCGACGCGATAGGCGACGGTCACGGACACGCTCAGGGTCTGCCGGTAGACCGGCTGGGGCTCAGGCGGGCCCCTCTCTGCCAGAATCGGGTGAGACGCCCAGCTTCCAGCAATAGCTGGCACGAGCGAGGGCGGGGAGAGGATCACCCGCGATGCTCCACCCCTTGGCACCCGGAGGCAGGCTGGGCGATGCTTCGCCCATGCCTGACCCGGAGGTCCTCGAGCGGCCGGTGCGCCGACGGTTCAGCGCGGAGTACAAGCTGCGCATCGTGGACGAGGCGAACGCGGCGACCGAACCCGGCGCCGTGGGCGCGCTCCTGCGCCGCGAGGGCCTGTACAGCAGCCACCTGGTCGACTGGCGCCGCCAGTACCGCAGCGGCGCCCTGGCGGCGCTCGCCCGGCCCAAGGGTCGCCCCCGGAAGCGGGACCCCCTGGCCGAGGAGGTGGAGCGCCTGCGCCGGCGCAACGCCCGCCTGGAGGCGCGCCTGGCGACTGCCGAGCGGATCATCGAGATCCAGTCAAAAGTCTCCGAGCTCCTGGGGATCCCGCTCGCCCAGGGCAGCGAGGACGAGGAGAGCGGGTCCTGATGGCGACGGCCCTGGCGGTGGCCGCGGAGATTGGGATGAGCGCGTCGTGCCGGGTGCTCGGGGTGAGCCGTGCGACCGCCTATCGCCACCGCCACCCCCAACCCCCCTCGGTACCGCGATTGCGACGCGGTTCTCGGCTCGCGTTGTCGGACAAGGAGCGCGCGGAGGTCCTCGCCGAGCTGCACAGCGAGCGCTTCGTCGACAGCAGTCCCGCGGCCGTCTGGGCGACGCTGCTCGACGAGGGCCGGTACCTCGCGTCGGAGCGCACGATGTACCGGCTCCTGGCGGCCCACGCCGAGGTCCGCGAGCGGCGCGATCAGCTCCACCATCCCGCCTACGCCCGGCCCGAGCTCCTGGCCAGCGGGCCGAACCAGCTGTGGAGCTGGGACATCACGAAGCTCAAGGGCCCCGTGAAGTGGACGTACTACTACCTCTACGTGCTGCTCGACGTCTTCAGTCGCTACGTGCCGGGCTGGCTCGTCGCCACAGCGGAGAGCGCCGCTCTGGCCGAGCGGCTCATCGCGGACTCGGTGGCCAAGCAGGGCGTGCCGGCGGGTCAGCTCACCATCCACGCCGACCGGGGCAGCTCGATGACCTCCAAGCCGGTGGCCCTCCTGCTGGCCGACCTCGGCATCGCCAAGAGCCACGGCCGGCCCCACGTCTCCAATGACAACCCCTACAGCGAGGCGCACTTCAAGACGCTCAAGTACCGGCCCAGCTTCCCCGCCCGCTTCGGCTCGCTCGAGGACGCCCGGGCCTTCTGCCGGTCGTTCTTCCGCTGGTACAACGAGGCGCACCGCCACAGCGGCATCGGCCTGCTGGCGCCGGCCATGGTGCACTTCGGGCTGGCGCCCGAGGTCCAGGCCGCCCGTGCCGCGACCCTTGAGCGGGCCTACGCCGCGCACCCCGAACGCTTCGTCCGGCGACCGCCACGGCCGCCGGAACTGCCGACGGCGGTCTGGATCAACCCGCCGCTCGAGAAGGAGGTGCTACCTCAGTAGTTCTCTGCGTGAGGTGTCTCACCCGGTTTGACAGGTTCCGGAGATCCCTGTCGGGTCATTCCGCGATCGTTCTCTTTCTCTCTCAGCGATTCGCCAGAATCGCCGATGCGGTCGCCG
>JAJYJR010000919.1 GCA_021789355.1 Chloroflexota bacterium
CGATCTCGGGATGCCCCACTCACGATACGGTCAAGCACGTCAAGTTCTCGCGCACGGGCGCGGAGGGTGACGCTCCGCCCACCCGCAGCCCCAGGAGGTCGACATGGCTGACGGAGGGTACCAGCGCACCTGCAGACGGTGCCAGCACACCTGGATTGTCCCCTCCGACATCGCGGAGGAACGGCCCAACCTGCGGGCAGCTACGAGCCAGTACCTATCGATGATCGGGGGCAAGTTCGACGACCAGGTGGCGCTCCGCACGCACTACCAGCAGCTGGCAGCTGCCGCGCGGTGCCCGCAGTGCGGCGCCATGTCCTTCAGCCAGCAGAAGGTCGCCGAGTCGCCCACCTCGCCCGAGCCGCCTTCCGAGGTGCCTCCGAGCGCTCCTCCGGCGTCAACGGTGCCAGGCGGTCAGATCCAGACGTATGTTCTCAACCAGAAGCTGATCTCGCTGACGGGCGATTCCTGGATCGACGACGGCCAGGGCAACCACGCGTTCGAAGTCGATGGCAAGCTCCTCAGCCTGCGCGGCACGCATGTGCTCAAGGACCTCAGCGGCCAGCCGCTCTACGAGATCTCGAAACCGCTCGCCCCGCACCTGCACAAGACCATCGACATCACCCATGCCGGCCAGACGGCAGCGACCGTTCAGGAGGCGGTCTTTCACCTGGGGGGCGACAAGTTCAAGATCACCCTGGCCGGCGGTCTGGAGCTGACGCTCAGTGGCGACTGGTGGAACCGCGAGTTTCAGGTCACGGACCCGGCCGGCCGGCAGGTCATGACGGCGTCCCGTGCGTGGTTCACCATCCACGACGGGTACGGGATCCAGATCGCGCCCGGCTTCGATGCGGGCCTTGGTCTGGCGATCGTGGTCGCCCTCGAGCGTGTCGAAGCCCAAGAGCAGGGCGAGCAGTCACCGATTCAGAACCTGCTGGGCGGCATCGGCTCGTTCTAGGCGGGGCTCCGGCGGTGTCGGTGAGCAGGGATACTGCAGAGAGTTGAGCGCGAAAAGTGAGGGGCCCTCGGGGACGGCCCGAGGCGTCGAGTACGAAGACTCGATCATGCCGCCCTGATGTACTCGTGGACGAGCCCGCCGAGAAGATCTCGTCGTTCGATGTCGGGCAGACCGGCAGCGTCTTCGATGGGAGCGAGACACTCGGGTAAGCGCCCGTCCGCGATGCGGGCGGCGCTGGCTGTACAACTGCACGTAGTGCCTGCTGCATGATGAATGAAGAGACAGCAGTGCGCGACAAGGCGAACTGAGCGCTTGACCTCATCCGGACGGGTCGGGGGTGGGGCCAGATCTGAGCAGGCGGGTTCCAGTCAACGTCGCAACACAGACGGTGGTCCGAGGAGTGTAGCCATGCGCTCCGCCGGGCTCTCCCAACCGAGGATCTTGCGGGGACGATCGTTCAACTCCGCCTGCACCCGGGCGACGTCGTCCACGGTGTAGACGGACAGGTCCGTGCCCTTGGGGAAGTAGTCGCGCAGCAGGCCGTTCGTGTTCTCGTTGGTGGGCCGCTCCCAGGGCGAGTGCGGGTCGCAGAAGTAGACGGCGGTCGTCTCGAGGGCCGCGGCGATCTCGGGATGACGGGCCATCTCCTTGCCCTGGTCCCAGGTGAGGGTCCGTCGCAGGTGCGGCGGGAGCACCGACAGGGTGGCCACCACGACGTCACGAACGGTCGCCGAGTCGTGCTGGGCACCCGGAAGGTGGCCCAACAGCGTGTACCGGCTCGTCCGCTCGACGAGCGTCGCGATGGCGGTCGCGTTGCCGCTCCCCATGATCAGGTCGCCCTCCCAGTGGCCCGGCTCACGACGGCTGATCACCTCGGCGGGACGCTCGTGGATCAGCGTCATGCCGGTGACCGGCCCCGAGCGTCGGGTCTGCGCCTGCCGGCGCGGGATGCGGTGGCGACGCCGGCCGTGGAGGACCCGGCCGGGAAGCTCCCGGGGCAGGCCGCCGAGGTCCGGCCTGTACACCGCCTGGTAGATCGTCTCGGCACACAGCCACTTGCCAGGCTGGTCCGGATACCGGCGGTGCAAGTCTCGCGAGACCTGCTCGGGGCTCCAGCGGGCGACGAGCCGCCCGGCCACCCAGTCGCGCAGCTCGGCATCTCGGGCGAGACGGCCCGGGCGGTGCAGGCGGCGGCGGCCGAGGGCACTCCTGTGCGCCTCGAACGGCCGATACCGTCCCGCCGCGTCGACGCCGCGGGCGAGCTCGCGGCTGATCGTCGAGGGTGCCCGGCCCATGATGGCCGCGATCTCGCGCATCGTGCGCCGCTCCCGGCGCAGGTCGGCGAGGCGGAGGCGCTCGTCTTCGGACAGGTAGCGTGGTGAGTAGCGCTTCTCGTGGACAGGGATGACGGTGATCACGGGAGGCAAGTTCAGCACACGCCCGCCGGACACCACCCGCCGCCCGTTGCGCCAGCGCTTGCCCGTCTTCGGGTTGATCCCGACCATGCGGCAGGCCCGCACAGAGGGCACGCCGTCGGCGATCAGCCGTGCATACGCCTCACGCTTCCCATACTCGGGCTCGGGTCCTCGACGTCCCATCGCAACTCCCCAGGCTCATGGGTGTTGCGACGCTCGCCAGATTCCGCCGCATCACGGTGGGGCCAAATCAGGCCATCATTCCCAAAGCCTTGACGAACGTCGTG
>JAJYJR010000920.1 GCA_021789355.1 Chloroflexota bacterium
AGGCTCTTGGCGTTCTCCCGGTCGTCCACGGCGACCAGGACGCGGCGCTCTCGCGCCAGCTCGACGAGCACCCGGATCTTCCCGGCGCCGGCCACCTCGTTCACGATGAAGAGGTCGTCGATGCCCGCGCTGGCCATGACGACCGCTTCCCACACGGTCGCCGTCGAGAGGCCGATCGCCCCCGCGTCCACCTGTCGGCGCGCCAGCTCCGGGCTCTTGTGGACCTTGATATGCGGCCGGATCTCCGCGGGCATCTCGCTCAGCCGCTCCGCCATCCGCTCGATGTTCCGCTGCGCCCCGTCGATGTCGAGGACGAGCGCCGGCGTGACGAGATCCTCGCGTCGCTTCCCAATCTCGGATCCGTACTGGCGCCGCACCCGATCGCGTGCCTCCTCGACGAGCGAGACCGTCTCCAAGACCGACTGGGTCACCTCATCCTCCTGTCTGCCCGGCGTTCACGCCGCCGTGCCGGCCTGAACCGCGCGGAGCATCCGCCGCGCGTTCTCCTCCGGCGCCTGCCCGTCGAACACCGCGGACCCGGTCACGATGACGTCGACGCCCAGGCTCGCCACGTGACCGAGGTTGGCCCTGGTGATGCCGCCGTCGACGCCGAGCAGGATCTGGCGCCCCGAACGGTCGATCAGGTCGCGGACCGCGGTCAGCTTCGCCTCGGTCGCGGGGATGAACCCCTGTCCCGACCAGCCAGGGTTCACGGCAAGGACCAGCACGTACTCGAGGTCCCCGAGCAACGGCTCCACGGCGACCGCGGGCGTGCCGGGGTTGAGCGCGATGCCGCGCACGATGCCCCGCTCCGGATCGTTTGCGTTCGTCGCTGCGCTCAACACTTGGAGAACGCGATGCGGGTGACGGGTCCCCTCGATCTGGAACGTCACGATGTCGGCGCCCGCGTCCACGAACGCGCGTGCCTTCTCGACCGGATCCTCGACCATCAGGTGCGCGTCCTTCAGGAGCGCCGTCCGCTGTGCCTTCACGAACGGCGCGCCGACCGTGAACATCGGGGAGAACACCCCATCGCCGACGTCGGTGTGGACAAGGCGGGCCCCTACTCGCTCAAGGAGGGCGAGCTCGTCGGCCAAGTGCAGCAGGTCAGCGGTGAGGATCCCGATGCTGAGATGCGGACCCGTGGCACGCAGGTCCGCGATCAGGTCCGCGACGGCCACCTCAGACCTCCGCCAGCGTGCGGTCGTGCTCGTGCCGGAGCGTCTCATAGAGCTTCAGGGCTTCGCGTGGTGGCATGTCCTCGTGCACGACCTTGCGCACGGCCCGGAGCATCGCGACTGGCGACTCGCTCTGGAAGATGTTGCGACCCATGTCCACGCCCGCGGCACCGCCCTGAATGGCGTGGTAGGCCATCTCGAGCGCCTCGAGCTCGGGCAGCTTCTTGCCGCCGGCCATGACGATCGGGACCGGGCAGGCCGCCGTCACCGTGTCGAAGTCGGGCTCGCAGTAGTAGGTCTTCACCACTTGGGCGCCGAGCTCGGCGAGGATCCGGCAGGCGAGCCCGAGGTACCGCGCATCGCGAGTCAGCTCGCGTCCGACGGCAGTGACGCCCAGGACCGGCACCCCGTGGCGTAGTCCCGCATCCACGAGCCGCGTCATGTTGTGCACGGTCTTCGTCTCGAAGGGCCCGCCGATGAATACCTGGACGCCGACCCCCACCGCGTTCAGCCGGAGGGCATCCTCGATGTCCACCGCGATCTCCTCGTCGGAGAGCTCCCTCAGGATCGAGGGGCCGCCGCTGGCCCGGAGCCAGATCGGCGCCTGTGTCGCGGCCGGGACCACGGAGCGGACGATGCCGCGGGTGACGAAGAGCGCGTCCACGTACGGGACGAGCGGCAGGATGTTCACGTCGATCCGCTCGAGCCCCGTCGTCGGACCCTGGAAGTACCCGTGGTCCACCGCTAGCATCACGGTGCGGCCGGAGTCGGGGCGGAAGACGCGCGCCAGCCGGTTCTGCATCCCCCAGTCGTAGGCGCCTGCGCCCTTCAAGAAGAACGCGCTGTTCCGTTGGGGGATGTCCTGGTGGTACTGCTTGAGCTGCTGGACGTCTTCGGCGTCAGGCATGTTCATGCACCTCGCTCGATTCGGGCCCCGCAACGCGGAACCGGGGCGTGACGGGACGCACCGACATCAGGTGCCGGCCGCCCGCCACAACGGCGGGAGCAGGCCGGCCTCAGAGACCTCGAGCTCGCGGGCGTAGACCACGCGCCAGCGCTCGTACAGGTCGCCGTACTGCGCATGAGTCGCCGGATCGGGCTCCACCGTCCGCTCGAACCGGACGAGCCGCCGCGCCACCTCGTCGAGGCTCCCGTAGAGCCCCGCCCCCACGCCGGCACACATCGCCGCCCCGAGCGAGGTCGACTCGCGCACGACCGGGATACGCACCGGTACCCCGAGGACGTCCGCGACGATGCGGGGCCAGAGCGATCCCTTGGACGCGCCGCCCGTGAAGACTGCCTCCTCGAATTTGCGCTCGGTCAACTCCTCGATGATCCCGAGGTGGCCGCGCGCAACGTAGGCGGCGCTTTCCTCAATCGCCCGGATGCACTCGCGCCTCCCGGAGCGTTCCGGGTGGGCGATGTCAAACCCGAGGAATGACGGCGACGCATGGACCCAGCGCTTGGCGTCCATCAGG
>JAJYJR010000093.1 GCA_021789355.1 Chloroflexota bacterium
GGAGCGGGCCGGTGCGGAGGGTGGTGACGTCCGGGCCACGCTCGAGCGCGGGTTCGCCGACTGGCTCGAGCAGGGCCGCGCCGGCACGAAGGGCAAGGGAAAGAAGAGCGAGCGCCGGACCGGGGGCGAGACGTTCTGGCACCTGTTCGACACGGTGAGCGCGCCGATCGCCGCGCGGGCGGCGAAGCGGGCCGCGGAGCGCCTGTTCGCCGCGGAGCCGGATCGGGCGCGTGCGGAGGGCCGGGACGAGCCGGGGGAGGCAGCCTCTTCCCGCTAGACTTGCGCGCGGGCGAGTGGCGGAATGGCAGACGCGCCGGCCTTAGGAGCCGGTGCCGCGTGAGCGGCGTGTCGGTTCGACCCCGACCTCGCCTACCAGCAATGCTGGTGCTCCAGAGTTCACAGTCCCGCAACACGCCGCTCACACGGCAGCGCCATCCTGCGGACATGAGCGAGCACTGCGTGGCTGCGGCCGGTGGCCGCGACGTGGCCCCGGACGAGGGTGGAGCGCCGATCGAGGATACGCAGCGGCCCACGGCAGCGGTCCATGAGACGCCGTGCGCGACGCGAAGCTCGCACGAGGTGACACGGCGGCCTCCTGGTCGCGACGATTCTGCCGGCTCGCCTCCCGGCGGCGCGCCCTCCGATGCTGATATCGCGCTGTGGTTCGGGTAGCCGCCACATGCTCGGTCGCCTGGCCGCGACCGGTGTCTCGCTCATCCTCATCGTCGGATTCGCGGCCGGCCTCCGCCTCCTCGCCAGGCTCCCCCGTGAGAACGACCACGCCCGCGCCATTGCGCACGCCGAACGGTGGCGCCGCGAGGAGGAGCTATACGCCCGCACGGCCGCTGTGGCGGCGCCTGCCCGCGCGCTGATCGGGGGCTGATCAGAAGTTCACACGCACATCACGCGCCGCTTACTTTCGCCGCGCTAACTGGACCCGCTCGCCTGAAACTCGTCCAGTTCGAGGAGGGTCCATCGTGTCTTCCCACCGTGGCTTCGGCGCATCATCGGGTCGCGACGGCCTGCGACGCGCCCTGGCGGTCTGGCCCGGCCGGCCCGCGGGTGCATCAGGTCGGCGGGTCGCCGCCATCGTCGCGGCAGGCGCCGTGGTCTTCGCGGCCTGCAGCGGAACCGTGACCAATCCGGCATCCACCGCCGCTCCGCCGTCGATCGCCACAGTCGCGCCCGCCGCGACGGGAGGCGGAAGCCTCGCTGCTGCCGCCGCCAGCGTTGCGCCGGCCGCGACGCCCACCCCGGCGCCCGTGCCGCTCGTCGTGTACTCCGCGCAGGGGTACGACTCTGCGATGACCAAGGCGTTCCAGGCCGCCACCGGCATCCCCGTCCAGCTGGTCGACGACAGCACGGGCCCGCTGCTCGTGAAGGTGCAGGCGGAGAAGAGCAACCCCCGCTGGGACGTGCTGTGGGTGGACGGGGACGAGGCGTTCGCCTCGCTGGACCAGCAGGGCTACCTGGTCAAGGGATACGAGCCGAGCGTGGCATTCAACGCGCTCGGCTCCTCGCTCATCCCATCGGACAGGAGCTACGTACCCACCGGCGTAACGATGGCGGGAACCGTCGTCTACAGCTCGAAGAACGTGAGCGCCCCGCCGACGAGCTGGAACGCCCTTCTCTCGCCAGCGTGGAAGGGCCAGGTCGGCATGAACGCCCCCGCCGTCTCGGGACCCACGTACCCGTTTGTCGCCGGACTCTTCAACTACCTGGGTGGGGTGTCGCAGGGCGAGGCGTTCCTGCAGAAGCTCAAGGCGAACGGCCTCAAGGTGAACCAGACGAATGGCGACACGCTGCACGCGCTCGAGGGCGGACAGATCAGGATCGCGCTGATCCAGAGCTCGGCTGGGATCGGTGCCGAGGCCAAGGACCCCTCGCTGAAGACGGCGTTCATCTCGCCCGTGACACCCATCCCGAGCGTGATCGGCATCGACGCCAAGGCATCGCCGCAGGCCATCGCGGAGGCTGAGCAGTTCGCGGCCTTCGTGCTGTCTGCGCCGGGCCAGTCGGTGATGGAGTCGGGCGATCCCAGCGGCGACTCGCTCTACTGGCCGGTGGTGGAGGGTGTCCAGCCGCTGCCGCAGCTGCCTGCGCTCTCGAGCGTCCCGGCCAGGCCGATCGACCCGGCCCAGTGGGGATCGCGCGAGAACGCCATCAACACGTGGTTCACCGACAACGTCGCGCAGTGATCCACCGTCTGGGACGGATGGGGCCTGCGTGGCCCGGTCGGCGCGGCTTGCCGACCGGGCCATCGGGCTCGGGGGTTGCCGTCGGCACCGTCACGACGGTGACCGCCGCGGGTTCGGCGGCGCGGATTCGCCTCCACGGGCGAGCGCGGCTGCTCGACCGTGGAGGCCTGGTCGCGGGCTCGGCCGTGCTGTGGGTCGCGCTGGGCGCGCTGCTCATCCTGCCGATGGCAGCGTTCCTGGCGCAGGCATTCTCGCCGCGGCTGTTCGACGCGGGCGATCAGTGGTTCACGCTCGGCAACTTCGCGAACGCCTTCTCGGGGGCCACCCTCCAGGGGGTTGCCGATTCGCTCGGCGTGAGTGCCGCGACGTCCGTTCTCTGCGTGGCGATCGGCGGATCCCTGGCATGGGGCGTGCAGCGCACCGACCTGCCCGGGCGGCGGCTGTGGCCGATCCTCATGTGGGCCCTGCTGCTCGTTCCGACCTTCCTCGCCGCCGAGGGCTGGGAGTACCTGCTCCAGCCGCAGGGGGTGCTGTCCCAGTTCGGCATCGACGCGTCGCCGCTGTATGGGGTGTTCTTCGGCCCGGTCGGAGTCGTCGTCGTCCTGGCGATGTCGGCGCTGCCGTACGCGTACATCACGATTGCGGCCGCGCTGCTCCACCTGGGATCGGAGTTCGAGGAGGCGGCACGCGTGCACGGCGCGGGCAGGTGGCGCACGACGCGGGTCATGCTCCCGATCCTCGGCCCGGGGCTGCTCTCCGCGGCCGCCATCGTGTTCGCTGAATCCATGAGCGACTTCGGGGTGGCGTCCACGCTGGCCGCCAACGCTCACTTCCCCGTCGCCACCTACGTGCTCTTCCAGGCGATCGACAACAACCCGGCGGATTTTGGGCTGGCCGGCGCCATCGGCTGCCTGCTCGTCGCGTCGGCCGCCATCCCGATCGGGGTACAGGCCTGGGCGCTGCGAGGGCGCACCTACGCCGTCGTGTCGGGTCGCACGCGTCCCGCAACGCGCACGCACCTTTCGCCGGTCGTACGGATCTCCTTTGCGGGCGCGACCGCCCTGCTCTTCGGACTCGCCCTCGGGGCGCCGATCGTTGGCGCGCTGGTCGCCTCGCTGCTGAAGGGATTCGGCTCGGACGTCTCCGTGTCCTCGCTGACGCTCGACAGCTACCGGTCGGTCTTCGCCGGCGATGCCGGTCTGGCGGCGCCGCTCGCCTTCTCGACCGGCATGGCGGCTGTGACCGCGCTCGTGACGATGATCCTGGGGCTCGCCGTGGCGCGCCTCCTGACCGCCCGTGGCGCCGGTCGCCTGGCTCGCCTGACGGACCTCGTGCTGCTGGGCTCGGTCGCGCTGCCCGGGATCGTCCTGGCCGCGGGCTACATCTTCGCGTACAACCTGCCGCTGCTCGGCAACCTCGGGTTGGACCTCTACGAGACCACGCCCTTGTTGATCATGGGGTACGTGGCGACGGCCCTGCCCAGCCAGGCCCGGCTGATGGTGAGCCCGGTGTCCCAGTTGCAGGATTCGCTCGTCCAGGCGGCCCGGGTCCACGGGAGCTCGGCCGCGTCGGCGTGGCGCAGGGCGGTGCTGCCTGTCCTCTCGCGCATCCTGCTCTGGGCCGGGCTGCTGACGTTCGCGAAGACCCTTCTCGAACTGCCCGTCTCCCAGCTGCTGTACCCGCCGGGGTCGCCCCCCGTCTCGGTGGCCATCAACTCGTACGTGGCCGGGTATCACTACGACACCGGCACGGCGATGACGGTCGTCGCGCTCGCCGAGGAGTTCGCCGTGATCCTGGTCGGCCTCGCCCTGTTCGCACTGCTGACGCCGAAGGGGTGGCGCCGTTCGCTCGGGGCGACGCCATGATCGCAGTTGCGGCGAACGGCATCGCGCGAGGGCCCGAGGGCCGGCGAGTCGCCGCGCCTGGCGTCGTGATCGAAGGGGCGACCAAGCGTTTCGGCATGAAGACCGCGCTCGACCGGGTCTCGCTCGCGGTCGAGCCCGGCTCCTTTCTGGTGCTCCTCGGTCCCTCGGGGTCGGGCAAGACGACGCTGCTGCGCTGCCTGGCGGGCATCGAGCGGCTCTCGGCTGGTCGAATCGCGATCGGCGAGCGGCTCGTCGCGGACGGGGAGCGGCACCACCTGGCGCCGGAGCGCCGCGATCTCTCTATGGTCTTCCAGGACTACGCGCTGTGGCCGCACCTGTCCGCCGAGCAGAATGTCGCCTTCGCCCTGGCTCGCCTCCGGCTGCCGAAGGCGGACGTAGCGCGCCGGAGCCGCGGGCTGCTCCAGCGCGTGGGGCTCGCCGGCCTCGGCGAGCGGTTCCCGAACGAGCTCTCGGGCGGGGAGCAGCAGCGCGTGTCGCTTGCCCGCGCACTCGCGGCCGGCACGGGACTTCTGCTGTTCGACGAGCCGCTGTCCAACCTCGACGCCGGCCTGCGAGAGGAGCTGCGTGTGGAAATCGCGACGCTCGCCCGCGAGGCAGCCGCGACCGCCATCTACATCACCCACGACCAGGCAGAGGCGTTCGCGCTCGCCGACCGGATCGGGGTGCTCCAGGACGGCCGGCTGGTGCAGCTGGGCGCGCCGGAGGACGTGTACTTCCGGCCGGCGACCCCGTTCGTGGCGCACTTCACCGGACTGGCGGGCGAGTTGCCAGCAACGGCCGAGGGTCCGGCGGGCCCCGGCTTCGTGCGGGTTCGCCTTGGCGCGACCGGTGCGCACGCGATCGCCGCCGCTCCCGCATCCGCGGACGTGGCGCCCGGGACCGCAGGGCGCATCCTGTTGCGCCACGCGGCCGTGCGCGCGGGCCCGCCGTCAGGGTCGGCGATCAGGGGCCGGGTTTCCGACACGGCCTTCCGCGGCCGGGGCTATGACCACGCCGTCGATCTGCCATGGGGCGACCGTCTCGTTGGCATACACGACGAGCGCCGCTGGAATCGCGGCGACGTCGTGGGCCTGGACCTGGACGCCAGCGGGTGCTTCTTCTTCCCGGATGAACCGCCGGTCGACGTGGGCCGGGCCGATTCGTCCTCGCTCGTGCCGGGGCCTCCTGGCGCGGCAGGACGTCAGGCCTCGTGAGCTCGGTCGGCGGCCTGCGAGGGCGCAGCGGCGCGGGGGGCGCGGGGACTGCGCCTGCGTCTGCGCGGCGTCAGAGAGGGGGCACCGGCCTCGCTCGTCTGCATCTCGAAGACGCGCGCCTCGAACTGCTCGAGCAGGGTCGTGCAGCGATCCAGCCATGCGCGCGCGTCCTGCTGGTTGGGTGCGCCGAACCAGTCACGCTCCCGGACACGGGTGAACCAGCCGCAGACCTTCTCGTACTCGCTGCGGATCTCCTCCGCCTCCTCGTAGGTGAAGTTCTGCCGGAACGTCTCGAACTCGATCTCCTTGACGAAGTCGACCTCGCAGTTCTCGATGATCTCCGCGTAGTGGCGCGCGGCCTGCTCCACGAACTGCGCGACGAGCTTGCGTTCCTCCTCGGGCGGGAGCGTGCGGAGCGGCAGCAGGTGGTACTCGCCAGCGGAATCCGTGATCCTCCGCAGGATCGGCTGCAGGTCGCGGGCGACACGGGTGTTCTGCGGGAAGACGCACACCGACTGCTGCAGGTAGACCGCGCCCACCTTCTTCAGCATCCGCCACACGTAGACCCGGTTTGCGGAGGGCTTCGCCGGCACCCGGTAGACCAGCACCACGAAGCGTGGACGCGGCGATCCCGCCATCGAGCTCCGGTCCTCCCTGCGTTCGGCCGTCCTGGCCGACCCCTCACGCGTGCCGCCTCTGCGGGAACGGACAACGCCCGCTGGCTACGCGGATCGGCGTTCCGCGGATGATACGACCTCGCCACCGCGCAGGCTTGACCCGGCAAGGCGTTTGTCTGTAGCATGCGTGGAGATGTAGCAGCTATTACAACAGGAGACTTGATGCAGACGCTCGTGGCCGCGGTGCCGGCCTTCCTGGCCTCCGTGGTGGAGTTCGTGGAGGCCCTCACCATCGTCCTGGCCGTCGGCGTCACGCGCCAGTGGCGCTCGACGCTGATCGGGGTGGGCGCCGCCACGCTCGCCCTCGCGATCATCGTCGGCGTGTTCGGCACCGCCATCGTCCTGCTCGTGCCGATCGGGATCCTGCGCCTCGTGGTCGGCACCTTCCTCCTCATCTACGGGCTGCAGTGGCTGTGCAAGGCGATGCTGCGGGCCACGGGGGCCAGGGCCAAGCACGACGAAGCCGCAATCTACCAGCGCGAGATCGCGCAGCTCACGGAGGAGCCGCCGGTCCCCGCGAAGGGCATGGACTGGATCAGCTTCACGGTGGCCTTCAAGGGCGTCCTCCTCGAGGGGCTCGAGGTCGCGTTCATCGTGGTCACCTTCGGCGCCTCGGCCGGGCAGCTCGGCCCCGCCGCGCTCGGTGCCGCCGTGGCCGGCGTGCTGGTCCTGGCCGTCGGTGCCTCGCTGCACCGGCCGCTCGCCCGCGTGCCGGAGAACGGCCTGAAGTACGCCGTCGGTCTCATGCTCGTCACCTTCGGCACGTTCTGGGCGGGCGAGGGGATCGGGATCGCGTGGCCCGGCAGCGACGCCGTGCTGCTCGTGCTCCTGGCGGCCTACCTGGTGGTGAGCCTGGCCGGCGTCTGGGCGGTGCGCTCGCTGCTGCGGACGCGCCTCGTGGTCGCGCCGGCGACGGTCGGGGAGTAGCGCCATGCACCACCTGCGCTCGTTCGGCGCCTTCTGGTACGACTTCCTCGTGGGCGACCGGCCCGAGCTGTTCCTGGGCCCCATCGTGGCCCTGGTGCTGGCGTGGCTCCTCGTGAGCGCAGGCCTGCCGGCTGGCGGCGCCGGGATCTTCCTGTTCGCAGCGGTCGTGGCCGTCGGCGCCTTCAGCCTGTACCTGACCGCGCGCCCGAAGGCATAGCCGCCCCGGGCTCGAGCAGTGACGGGTAGCGAGCGGCGAGCAGGAGTGCGCCCGCAACCAGGACGACGCCGGCCCACGATCCCTCGGTGGTGAAGAGACCGATCGCGAAGGCGGCCGCCAACCCGATCTCCCGGCGGACCGTCAGCATCGCCGGGAGCGCGAAGAGCAGCCCGAACACGTGCAGGTCGGGTGAGCCGACGAGGGTCAGGATGCCGATCCAGGCCCCCGCGTGCCGGCGCGGAACCGCGAACACGAGGAGCACCGTCGCGGCCGACAGGGCCAGCCCGAGCGGCAGTGGGACCAGGTGTTGCAGGGAAATCCCGCCCACGTCGAGGCCGGGCCGGGCAGCGCGTCGCACCTGCTCCAGCCAGTCGATCCAGAGGCCCAGACCCGTCAGCGGGAACGTGGCGAGCACGAAGACCGCGGCTGCAGCCACGCCCAGGAGGGCGGCGCGCCGGCGGCGCCGCAGCAGGTAGATCCACGGGTGGACCTGGGACGTCTTCAGGATGGCGACGAAGACGCCGAGGGCGCCGTCCACGATCGCCGGCCGGGGTTTCGCGGCTCCGGCCAGCTCGTGATCGCGCACCCGGGCGGCGCCCCCTGGGCCATCGAAGAAGAGCGCCACGAAGGCGGCGAAGAGCAGGACCTGGACGTTGAGCCCGAGCAGCGCCTCGGCGAACGGTGGCCAGGCGAATGCGAACGGCCATGCCCACCAGGGAATCCCGAGCCGCCGGCAGGCCCAGGCGGCGGCCACCATGCACACGAGCGCCCAGCCCAGGGTGACCGGGCCCTGCGGCAGCAGCGCGAACGGGGCGAGGACCGGGAGGAGGAAGGGGGGGTACAGGAACGGCTGGCCGGCACCCTCCGTGACCTGGAAGCTCGAGGCGAGGTAGGGCGCACCACCGTGGATCCAGCGTTCCGTGGCCTGCAGCGGGATCTGCAGGTCGACCGCCAGGGGATAGGACCGCAGGAGCGCGGACGCCGTGGCCAGGGTCGACCATGCGGCGGCGCCCGCCAGCCCAGCACGGAGGAGCCGGTTGGGCAGCGTGCCCGGCACGAGCACGGAGGCCGCAGGGGCCGCGTGCCGGTGGCGCTCGATCAGGCGTGACACGCGGCCATTCTGCCGCTTCGCGGCCGCTTCCCGCGTCGGGCCGCCCGCCCGGCGTACCATCAGTCTTCCATGCCCCACCTCGACGCCACCGCGGCCGTCGTGCCGTCCGCCGGTGCGCCGGCACCGCCGCCGCTCATCGAGGCCCGTGCGCTCACCAAGCGGTTCGGGTCGTTCACCGCGGTCGACGCAATCGACTTCGACGTCGCTCCCGGCGAGGCGTTCGGCTTCCTCGGTCCGAACGGCGCCGGCAAGACCTCGACGATGCGGATGATCGGCTGCGTCTCGCCCCTGACCTCCGGTTCGCTCCGGGTGCTCGGGCTCGACCCGCGCAGGGACGGTCCGCGGATCCGGGCGCGCTTGGGCGTGGTACCCCAGGCAGACACCCTGGACATGGAGCTGACGGTCCGCGAGAACCTGCTGATCTACGGCCGGTATTTCGACCTGAGCCGGCGCGAGGCGTTGCGGCGGGCGGGTGAGCTGCTCGACTTCGTGCAGCTGGGGGATCGGGCCGACGACCGGGTGGAGCCGCTGTCGGGCGGCATGAAGCGGCGGCTCACCATCGCCCGGTCGCTGATCAACGAGCCCGATCTCCTGCTGCTCGACGAGCCCACCACGGGGCTGGACCCCCAGGCACGGCACCTGCTCTGGGACCGCCTGTATCGCCTGAAGCAGCGCGGCGTGACGCTCGTCCTCACCACGCACTACATGGACGAGGCAGAGCAGCTCTGCGACCGGCTGGTGGTGATGGACAACGCCCGCATCGTGGCGGAGGGATCTCCCCGCGACCTGATCGAGCGGTACTCGAGCCGCGAGGTGGCGGAACTGCGGTTCCCACCCGGGGTGCAGGATTCGCTGGACGGTCGCCTGGACGGTCTCGCGGACCGCGTGGAGTGGCTGCCCGACCGGGTGCTCCTGTACGCCGACGACGGGGAGGCGGCGGCCGAGGGCGTGCATGCGCGCGGCGTGCGGCCCGAGAGCGTGCTGGTCCGGCGCAGCTCCCTCGAGGACGTCTTCCTGCGGCTGACCGGCCGTTCCCTGGTCGACTGAGCAAGGGACGGGCGGCGTGGCGGTCGGCGCGCGGGTCCTGGAGCACAACCTGATGGTGTACCGGCGGGTATGGCACGGGTCGGTGCTCGGCTCGCTGATCTCGCCGGTCCTGTTCCTCGCCGCGATGGGGATCGGCCTGGGCGGGTACGTGAACCGGGGCGGCGCCGGGGCCCTCGGCGGCGTCTCATACCTCGCGTTCCTCGCACCGGGGCTGCTCGCGGCCCAGGCCATGCAGACGGCCGCCTTCGAGACCACGTACCCGATCATGGGCAAGATCGTCTGGGACAAGCTCTATGACGCGATGCTCGCCACCCCGCTCACGGTGCGGGACCTGCTGGCCGGCGAGCTGGAGTGGCTGGTCGTGCGTCTCACGATCGTCTGCTCCGCGTTCCTGGGCGTGGCCATCGGTTTCGGCGCGGTGCGGCTGCCGCTCGGATTGCTGGCCCTCCCGGTGGCGGTGCTCACGGGGCTCGGTTTCGCGGCGCCGATCATGGCGTTCTCGGCGACGCAGCGACAGGACTCCGCCTTCAACGTGATCTTCCGGTTCGGGATCACGCCGCTGTTCCTGCTGAGCGGCACCTTCTTCCCGCTCGATCGGCTGCCCGCGGTCGTGCGGCCGATCGCGTACCTGACGCCGCTGTATCACGGCGTCGTGCTCACCCGAGGGCTGACGCTCGGATCGCTCGACCCCGCGGCCGCGGCCGGCCATCTGGGCGCGCTGGTGGCCTTCGTGGCGGTGGGATGGGTGCTCGCCGCGGTCTCGTTCCGCCGCCGGCTGGTGGTGTGACATGAGCGCGCTGGCGCGAATCCTGCCGCTCTCCGCGCCTACCCGTTCGGGCCGCCTGGTCGAACGCAACCTGCTCGTCTACCGGCGCACCTGGATGGTGCTCTTCTCCGGCTTCTTCGAGCCGCTCTTCTACCTGCTGGGCATCGGCTTCGGGATCGGCGCGCTGGTGGGCCCGGTGGCCGGTCCGGACGGGCACGCCATCCCCTACCAGGTCTTCGTCGCGCCCGCCCTCCTCGCGTCGTCGGCCATGAACGGCGCGATCTACGACAGCACGACCAACGTGTTCTTCAAGCTCAAGTATGCCCACACCTACGACGCGATCCTGACCACTCCGGTGGGCATCTCGGACGTGGCGGTGGGGGAGATCGCCTGGGCGCTCATGCGGGGCACGTTGTATGCAATCGGGTTCCTGGCGGTCATGCTCCTGCTGGGACTGGTCCGGTCCCCGGCCTGGCTGCTCGCGTTCCCCGGCTCGATCCTGATCGGGTTCGCGTTTGCGTCGGTCGGGATGGCCCTCTCGACGTGGGTCCGCAGCTGGGCCGATTTCGACAAGCTCCAGCTCGTCCTGCTCCCCATGTTCCTGTTCTCGGCGACCTTCTACCCGATGACCGCGTACCCGCCGGCGCTCCAGGTGGTGGTGCAGCTGACGCCGCTGTACCACGGGGTGGACCTGCTCCGCGGGCTGACCACGGGGTCGATCGGGCCCGCCCAGGGACTCGACGTCGCGTACCTGGTCGCGATGGGGATGGTCGGGCTGGCGGTCGTCTCGCGCCGGCTGGAGCAGCGGCTGCTCAGGTAGCGGAGCCGGGGCAGGCACCGGAGCGCACCCCCTATACTTCGCGGCGATGAACGTGACCACCACCCCTGCCCCCCGCAGCACCGTCGTGCTCGAGGTCGAGCTGCCCGCGGACCGCCTCCAGAAGGCAATCGACGAGTCCGTCCGGCGCCTCGGCCGCCGCACGCGCGTTCCCGGCTTCCGCCCCGGGAAGGCGCCCCGCGTGATGGTCGAGCGCGCGCTCGGCGTCCAGCGCGACAACCCCGACGTCAACCCCATCTACGACGACGCCAAGGACCAGCTCTTCACCGCCACCATGGTCGGTGCGCTGGAAGAGGCGAACCTCGACGCGCTGACGGTCCCGGACCCGGAGTGGGTCCGCTTCGAGGAGGGCACGGGGGCGACCTATCGCGTCTCGGTCCCGGTCCGTCCCGAGGTGACGCTCGGCGACTACACCGGCTACCCGTTCGGCGTCGAGATCGAACAGGTCGACGACGCCAAGGTGGAACGCGTCATCGACGAGCTGCGCGACCAGCACGCCAGCCTGCGCGCCGTCGAGGACCGGCCCATCCGCACCGACGACTGGGTCGTGATCGCCTTCCAGGGGACGAGGGACGGCGTGCCGTTCGAGGGGGGGAGCGCGGAGCGCTTCCCGATGGTCGTGGGCGGGGGCCGCATGATCCCGGGCTTCGAGGAGGCGCTGGTCGGGCTCTCCACCGGCGAGGAGAAGGACTTCGACGTCACCTTCCCGGACGACTACCCGGACGCGGCGCTGGCGGGACAGCCGGCGCACTTCCACGTGACGGTGCGCGAGATCCGGGAGAAGGTGCTCCCCGACGCGGACGATGCCTTCGCCCAGGAGGTCGGGGCGCCGCTCGCCGACATGGCCGCCTTGCGGACGGACATCCGAACACGGCTCGAGGCCGGCGCCCGCGACCATGCCCGGCACGCGTTCGCGGACCGGATCATCGAGTACGCGGTCTCCAACGCGACGCTCGAAGTTCCCGACCTGCTGGTCGAGCAGGAGGTGGAGGTGATGCACGACGAGCTGCGCATGCGGCTCGCCGAGCAGGGGATCCCCTACGAGGAGTACGCGCGCATCACGGGCAAGGACGATGCGGCGCTCCACGCCGAGTACGGGGAGCCAGCCGAGCACCGGGTCAAGGTGCTCCTGGTCCTCTCGAAGATCGCCGACCAGGAAGGCCTGGAGATCTCCGAGCAGGAGATCGACGCGGAGATCGCCCGGGCGCGGGCGCGCTACACGGACAACCCCAGGCTGGTGGGGTACTTCGAGTCGGCGCGCGGCCGCTCGTACCTGCGCTCGACCATGCGTCGTACCCGGATCGTGGAGCGGCTCGTGGATCGCTGGCTGGAGGCCCACCCGGAGGTGGGGCCGCTGGCCCATCTCGAGGACGACCCCGGCGTTGCCGCGCTCTCCGAGGGCGGCGTCCCCGAGGTCGAGGCCGAACCGGCCCGGGCAACCGCCGGCGCCGCCAGGGAGGAGCGGGCATGAGGCGCATCGTCGTTCCGGGTCGCTCCGCCGCCCTGCGCGCCGCGCAGGAGACCACCGCGATGCTCGTGCCGATGGTCATCGAGACATCGAGCCGCGGCGAGCGCGCGTACGACATCTACAGCCGGCTGCTGCGCGACCGGATCGTGTTCCTCGGCGACGCGATCGAGGACCACATCGCCAACCTGATCATTGCCCAGCTGCTGTTCCTGGAGTCCGAGGACCCCGAGAAGGACATCAACCTGTACATCAACTCGCCGGGCGGCGTCATCACCGACGGGCTGGCCATCTACGACACCATGCAGTACCTGCGCGCGCCCGTCAGCACGATGTGCGTCGGGATGGCCGCCAGCATGGCGGCAGTGCTCCTGGCGGCCGGCGAGAAGGGCAAGCGGTACGCGCTGCCGCACAGCCGGATCATGATCCACCAGGGTTCCGGCGGGTTCCGCGGCAACACGCCGGACGTGTTCATCCAGGTCAAGGAGATGGAGGAGCTGGTCAACACCAACCACCAGATCCTCGCCCGCCACACCGGGCAGCCGATCGAGAAGATCGTCAAGGACACGGACCGGGACTACTTCATGTCGCCCCAGGCGGCCAAGGAGTACGGCATCATCGACGAGGTCTACGCGGTGCGGGGCGACTCGCTCATCGCGCAGGCGCACGACACGGCCCGGACGGAGACGAGCACCCCGACAGACGGCCAGGCAGACGCCCCGGAACCGCAGGCGCGGTGACGCGGGCCATCCCGCGCACGGAGTAGTTGCGATGTCCACGCCTCCCAGCAAGAGCACCAAGGTCCCGTACCGCTGCAGCTTCTGCGGCAAGAGCCAGGACCAGGTCCGCAAGCTCATCG
>JAJYJR010000921.1 GCA_021789355.1 Chloroflexota bacterium
CTTCGCGATGTAGTCGTTCGGCAGGCAGTAGCCCCACGATGCGCACGCGTTCATGTTCACGACCACAGCCAGATCGACGTACCCGCCCTCCTTGATTTCACGGGCGCTGTCGTCGATCGGCTTCGCCTGGCGACGCTTGTACCAGGTCTCGTGGTGCGGGGAGGAGGGGCTGCGGCCGAAGTAGTCATGGGCCTCGGTGTACGAGACACCCTGACCCTTGACGGTCTCCTCCGTGAAGGGGTGGGTGTGGATGTCAATGACCCCCTCGAACGTGATCACGCCAGATCCTCCTTCAGTTGATCGGCCTGGGAGTCGGCGCTCTCGCGCTCGACTCGTCTCCACAACTCCCCTGCGATTGGATGCTCCATCTCCTCGAGCAAGTGACCAGCGAGCCCGACCGCGCGCGCCATCACGCCCAGCGCGCGGCAGATGCGCCAGGGGATCTGCAAGTCGCTGGCGACAGCGCCGATCGCGCCGGTGACGTTCACGGGTAGGGCGCGCCCGAGGGCGGCCTCGGCCTCAACGCCGATCGCGCGCATCAGCTCCACGTGCCGTCCCGCGACGCCGTTGACCTGTGCAATGGCAAACAGTCGTTGGGTCCGCGGGTCCGCCTCCCGATGGACGGGATGCCCAAGGCCCGGCAGCAAGGCACGCCGGACCCGGTGCTCCTCGACAATCCGGCGGGCGATCCCAGGAATGTCCTGGTCGCCGCTCTCAAGTCCGTCCTGCAGCATGTGCGCCGCACCCTCGATCGAGCCCACGAACACCTCCCCGAGCCCGAGCAACCCGGCTGCGACCGCAGCTTGGAGCGCCTCCGGCGCCCCAAGCAGGGTGAGCCGCGCCGCGAGGGCGCTGGGCGTGAGGCCATGCTCGACCAGCGCGACCAGCAGCGCGTTGATCACAACGGACTCGCCGGGCTTCGGCAGGCGACCTTTGAGTTCGAGGAACGCCATGTCGCCCAGTCCAACGACGCCGATCAGGTCGGTGGTGAGGTCGAGACCATGAATCTCGATCCGTTCCGCCGTCGATTGAGAGATGGCGCTGGAGATCGGTCGGGGCGGCTGGCTCACGACGCACTCTTCTCCCGGCTGACTCGTCCGAATGCACCCGCCTGCTCGAGGTCCCTTGCCTGTGCCGGAGTGAGACCGAGGACGTCGCGAAGGACGTCCTGTCGATGCTGATCCAGCAGCGGCGCCGGCCTATTCGGCGCCTCCACGCCCATGTGGAGGGGCGACGCCACGTACCTGAGCGTGCCGCTGGTGGGATGGTCGGTGGCTCGGACCAATCCGAGCGCCGTTACCTGGGGGTGTGCCAGCACGTCCGGAATGGCGTTGATGGGACCGTTTGGAACCTCGTTGAGGGTGAGGAGGTCGGCGAGGTCGGCGGTATCCCAGCCGAGGAACCACTCGGCGACGAGGTTGTCCACCTCCGCACGCCGGGTGATGCGGGCGCCGTTGGTGGCCCAGTCGGGGTGTGTGGCCAGGGTGTCATTGCCCATCGCGTGGCACAGCCGGCGCCACTGGTCGTCGTTCCCGACCGCGAGCACGATGTGCGAGTCGCGGGTCCGGTAGACCCCGTAGGGGATGGCGTTGGGATGGCTGTTGCCGAGGCGCTTCGGCACGGCTCCGGCCATGAGGAAGCCCGCGGTCAGGTTGGGCAGGGCCGCCACCGCGACCTCGAGGAGCGACGTCGCGACACGGCCGCCCTCGCCCGTGCGAACGCGCTCAAGAAGCGCCGCCAGGATCCCAACCGCTGAGTTGAGACCGACGGCGATGTCCACCATCGCGACCCCGACCTTCATCGGCTCTCCCCCTGGCTCCCCGGTCACGCTCATCAGGCCGCTCATCGCCTGCACCATGACGTCGTAGCCGGGGCGGTCCCGTAGCGGGCCCACCGTGCCGTAGGCAGTGATCGAGCAATGGATCAGTCCCGGGTTGCGGGACCGCAGCGTCTCGTCGTCGAGCCCAAGCGCCTCGAGGCCGCCGGGCCGGAAGTTCTCGATGAGGACGTCGCTTCCGGCGACCAATTGTTCGAACACCCCGCGGCCGGCCGGTGTCTTCAGGTCCAGGGAGATGCTCCGCTTGTTTCGGTTGACGCTCAGGAAGTAGGTGCTCTGGCCGTCACCGACAAAGGGCGGTCCCCAATGCCGCAGGTCGTCTCCGACGTCGGGCTGCTCCACTTTGATGACGTCGGCTCCGAGGTCAGCGAGCATCATCCCGCAGTACGGGCCGGCCAGAACCCTCGCGAGCTCGAGCACCCGGATACCGGCCAGCGGCCCGCTCATGAGGAGGGCACGCGGTAGTACCTGTCACGAGCGTTGCCGATTTCGGCCCGTGCGACCGCCAATTCCTCCTCGGTTGGCTCTGGCAGCCGAGGCACGACCTCGCCGACCGCCATGGGCCACCCGAACGTCGCGCGCACGTCCCCGTCGGTGATGCCGGGATGCAGGGCCCGCGGCCGGAGCTCCTCGTCGGCGAACTCGAAAAGGCCGAGCGGGTTCACGAGCAACTGCGGCCCGCGGCCTGGCATGTACCCGAGGCGCTCGCGCTCGCCGGCGCCTGCCAGATACCCGGGGCTCGTGACATAGTCAACCTGTTCAGGGTAGCTCCGAGGTGCGGTGCTGGCGCTGATCAGTACCAACCCCCGGCCGAA
>JAJYJR010000094.1 GCA_021789355.1 Chloroflexota bacterium
CGGCGAGCGCCCCCGAGAGCAGCGCGATCACCGCGATCTCGGCGAGGTACGTCTTGGTCGCGGCGACGGCCCGCTCGGGACCGGCCTGGAGCTCGACCACGTGCTCGGCCGCGGCGGCGAGCTCGGAGGCGGGGTCGTTGGTGATCGCCACGGTCAGCGCGCCCTGGCGGCGCGCGTCGTCGAGGACGGCGACCACGTCGGGCGAGCGGCCCGACTGCGAGATCCCGAGCACCAGCGCGTGGTGGAGCCGGGGGGCCGTGCCGTAGATCGAGGCGAGCGAGGGTGCGGCGAGGGCCACCGGGAGCCCATTGCGCGCCCCCAGGATGTACTGCGCGTAGATCGCGGCGTGGTCGGAGGTGCCGCGGGCCGCGATCACGACGAGGTCGATGGGGCGCGCGCGGACCGCGCGGGCGACCGCGTCGATGGCGGGCCCCGCGCCGTCGAGCAGCCGCCCGACCGTCGCGGGCCCCTCCCCGAGCTCACTGCGGGTGGTCATGCGGGCACCTCCAAGTTCACCGGCGCCCGGACGGCCATGCGCCGCCCTACGCCGGACGGCCATACGCCGCCCTACGCTGGGGGCGCGCGGCGTCGCACGGACGAGGGTTGCGGGGATCATGCCCTACCGGGTGGAGCGGCGCCGGTACTCCGCAAAGACGCGCTCGTTGTTGTCCTTGGGGATGCTGGTGATGTTCGGCGACACGAACACGGGCAACTCGATGCCCCGCTCGGCCAGCACCTTGGCCAGCTCCGCAGTCAGGGCCATGCTGATCGCGATGACAGCCAGGGTCGACCCGGCCGCGACGGGGGCCGGCCAGCCCTCCACCGTCACCATGGCATCGATCGGCTCGACGCAGTTGTCAATCACGATGTCGGCGACGTCGGCGAGACGCCTGCCGCTCGAATGCTTGGGCGCATTGATTGCAAGGTTGGCGGCCGACGTCACCGCGACGACCTTGAGCCCCCGCTGCTTCGCGTAGAGCGCGGTTTCGACGGGGGCCGCGTTCAGGCCACCGTGGGAGTACACGACCATGGTGTCGACCGGCTCGAGGGGGTAGTTGTCGAGGAAATGCGCGATGTAACCCTCTTCTCGCTCGAGCCAGAGCAGCTCACTCACGCCACCCGAACCAAGGACAGTGAACCAGCTCAGCCGCGAGTCGACCAGCGGCCGGAAGACCGGGTAGCTCCCGTAGCGCGGGAAGATGTCCATCACGGGCAACACGGAATGGCCGCTCCCGAACAGATTGACGAGTCCGCCGGCAGCCACGGTGTCGGCCATGACGCACGCGGCGTCATGGATAGTGGCCTGTTGGGTCGTGGCAATTCGGTCGAGCAACGCGCGAGCCTGGGTGAAGTATGCCTGTTCGGACATCAGGTCTCCTTTCCACGACTGAGCTGGAGGGCGAGGTAAGCGGCGCCGTATAGGCTTGAGAGGGCGCCGAGCGACGACCCCTCGACTTTCACGCCCCGGGCGGCGAATGGCTGGGTCATTTCGAGGAGCATCTCGCGCACTCGTTCGACAACGTCGGGGCGGGCGCCGACGCTGCCCCCCAACACCACGATCTCCGGCGCGAACAGCGCCACGATCGCTCCGACGCCAGCGGTCAACGCGAGCAGCCCACGCTCGACCGCAGCTCCGGCGGCAGGATCATCCGCCTCCGCCGCGGTGAAGACCGCGGGCGTGTCGGGGTAAGCAAAGGCATCCTCGCCGCGCAGGCGGCGAGCCTCGGCAAGGATGGCGGGACCCGATGCTACGTCCTCGAGACGCGGGCCAGGTGTGCCGTCGTACGGGAAGCGCAGCCACCCGATGCCGCCCGCGATGGCCGTGGCGCTGCGGATCAGCCGGCCGCCATGCATGATCCCGGCGCCGACCCCGGTCCCGGCGATGACAACTGCGGCGTCACGGTGGCCACGCGCACTCCCCTGCCACCATTCGCCCAGCGTGGCGCCATAGCCGTCGAACTCCACCACCGCTGGCACCCCGAGGCGATCGGCGGCCAGATCGCGGAGCGCCAGGCCGTCCCACCCGGCGATGCTCTCAGCCACCCACGCGAGCCGTCCCTCCTGCACCACCGCCGGCAAGACGATTCCACAAGACGCGGCTGAATACCCCCGCGCGAGCTCCGCCGCCCAACCGAGGACGGTAGCGACGGCTGTATTGGGCGACGCCTTGGGGGTAGCGTAGATGCGCTGCTCGACAACACTCCCGCCGGCTGTGACCAGGGCCAAGGCCACCTTCGTGCCTCCGATATCGATGGCGAGCACGTTCCGGGTCATCCCTTGATACCGCTCTGGGCGAGGCCGGTGACGAAGAACCGCTGCAGGAGCAGGAACAGGATCATGTTGGGGATGACGCTGATGAGCGCACCCGCCATCACCACGTTCTGGAACTGGACACTCGACGTGTAGCTCAGCAGCCGGCTCAGCGCGAGCACGATCGTGAACTTGTCGGGCGACTGCAGGACGGTCAGCGGCCAGAGGAAGCTGTTCCACTGGTAGACGAACGCGAACAGGACCAGCGTCGCCACCGCTGGCCGCAGCAGCGGGGCGATGATCCGCCACAACACCGTCCACTCGGAGGCCCCGTCGACGCGGGCCGCGTCGATCAGCTCGTCGGGAAGGCCGCCGATGAACTGCCGCATCAGGAAGATCCCGAACGCGTTCGCGAGCTGAGGCAGCATGACGCCGGGATAGGAGTCGACGAACCCCAACGACTGGATCACGTGAAACAACGGCACCAGCGTCACGATCGTCGGCACGAACATCGTGGCCAGCACGACGAGAAAGAGGGCGTCGCGCCCTCGGAAGTGATACTTGGCGAACACAAAGCCGGCCATGACGCTCGTGATCACGATCGCGACCGTGTCGCCGGCCGCGATGAAGAACGAGTTCAGGAACGCCTGTCCGTAGGGGATCACCGAGAAGACCTGCTGGAAAGCCCCGAGAGTCGGGGCCGCCGACCACCAGATGGGCGGCAAGCGGCCTAGTTCGTCAGGCGACTTGAGGCTCGAGGCCACCATCCAAAAGAGCGGCAGGAGGATCGCAGCTCCCGTCACGGCCAGCAGTGCGTACTGCACGATGCGCAGGGGGATGCGGCCCAGTCGACCGGGCACGGGCGGAACTCTCGTCGCGCGCGAGATCCGGGCGGTCATCGCCTCACTCCTCGCTCACCGCACGCAGGACGATCGTCACCACGGCCGCCAGCACGACGAGCAGCAGAATCGCCATCGCGCTTGCCGCCCCCGCCCGGCCGAACTGAAAGGCCGTCTGGTAGATGTCGAAGGTCAGCACGTTGGTGCTGTTGACCGGGCCGCCCTGGGTCAGAACATAGATCGGGTCGAAGACCTGCAGGCTGTTGATCAGTGCGATGACCCCGACGAACGTCAGCGTGCGGCGCAGCATCGGCACCGTCACATAGCGGGCCTGGGCGAAAGCACCGGCCCCGTCGATGGACGACGCGTCGTAGTAGTCCTGCGGGATCTGCGTCAGCCCAGCCAGCACGAGTACGGTGTAGTACCCGAGCGTCTGCCAGATGTTGAGCACGACCAGCGAAGCCATTGCCTCGTTGGTCGAACCGAGGAATGCCTGCGGTGGCAAGCCGACCGCAGCTAGGAGCTGGTTGAGCGGGCCGTACAGGGGTGAATAGAGGTATCCCCAGATGAGCGCCACGGCGACGGTGGGGACCATGTACGTCATGAAGAGCAGCGTCCGGAGCACGGTCTTGCCATGGATCGCTGGCCGGTACAGGAAGATCCCGAAGAAGAGCGAGAGCGGGACGATCAACAGGACGCTCAGCCCGGTGTACACGGCCGTGTTCAGGAGGGCCTGCTGGAAGGTGGGGTCGCCGAGGACCTCCTGGTAGTTCGCCAGGCCGACGAAGGGCATCTGGGTCAGCGGTGTATACATGGACCAGAGATGCAGACTGATCCAAGCCGTCAGGAGGATCGGCAGCAGCACGAAGAGGGCAATGAGGCCGACGCCGGGTGCGAGAAACACGGCCGACCAGATCCGCTGGGTGTGGGCCATGCTCACCGCACGCACCTTGGGCCGGCCACAAGGCGGGCCAGACGGACGGTCCCGGGGCGCCGCGGCCTGCCGGCCGGTGCAACGTCCCGAGACCGTGCGCCGTGCATTGCGCTACTTGTAGTACTGGCTGAGGATCTGCTGGACCTGCGACTGCGCCGACTGCATGGCTGCCTGCGGAGTCGCCTGGCCGAATTCCACGCTTTCGATCGACTTCTGGACCGCGACCGTCAGCTCGGCGCCGCCCAGGGTGATCGGGAAGGGGATCGCCGACGCTTGGCCGTCGACGTAGGCCTTCAGGAACGGCGTCCCGAGCTTGTCCTGGAACGCCTGCACGTCAGAGGTTCGACTGGGCAGGATGCCCATGGTCATGAGCAGGTCGCCCATGCCGGCCGCTCCTGTGGTGGTGCCGCTGCCCGGGTCATCGAGCCATTGCAGGAACTTCCACGCGGCCGCCTGCTGGTCTGCCGTCGCGTGCGCGTTCACCACCGTCAACCACGCATACGAGACGCTGTGCGAGGCATCGCCGTGCGGTCCAACCGGTACCGGCGCCGTTCCCACGTTCGCGAAGTTGGTGCCCATGGCGCTCTGCAGAGCGCTTTCCCACCAGTTCGCCATAACGATCATGGCGGTCTTGCCGCTCGTGAAGTTGTCCAGGAAGGGCCCCGTCGTGTTGGCGTTGGAGGTCCCCATTGCCGGGTCGGTCACCTTGTCCGTGTGGATCAGCTGATCGTAGAGGCTGGTGACCTCCAGATCGGCGGTCGAGGTCAACTGCGGCGCCGGGGGATTGCCGTCGAGCAGCTTGCCACCGTCAGATAGCACGAACGACAGCCAGGGGTGGACCACGCCCGAGTCCCAGCTGTTGATCAGCCCGAACCCTTGCTGGGTGATGGTCCCTGAGCTGTTCCGCTTGGTCAGGAGCTTGGCGTCGCTGATCAACTGCGCCCAGGTCGTCGGCGGTGCGCTGATCCCCGCATCAGCGAAGAGCTTCTTGTTGTAGTTGAGCATGTACAGGTCGACCTCGTTCGGGTAACCGTAGACTTTGCCGTTGACCGTCACGGCCCCGGCCACGAGGTTTGGTGCCCAATTCGCCTGGATGTCCTGAAGGTTCTCAGCGGGTGCCGGCGCAACGATCCCGTCCTGCACGAGCTCCGGCAGCCACAGGTCGTAGATCCCGGCGATCGTCGGGCCGCTCGGGCTGGACGCCTGGGCACGCAACGTGCTCAGCAGGCTGCCGAATGGCACCGCGCGAACCTGCACCGTGATGTTGGGGTTTGCCTGGTGGAAGGCGGCGATGTCCTTGTTCAGGAGATCGACCTGCTGGGGCGGCCAGTGGGTGAGGTATGTGATCGTCACTGGGGCGCCGCCGCTCGATGCGGCCGGCGCGGCAGCAGACGTGGCGGGCGAACTGCCGGCCACGCCTGGCGTCGCCGTCTGACCGCTCGATCCGCAGGCCGCCACCAAGACCGCAATCGTGATAATGGCGCCGAGTCTCCGCATGTACAGCCTCCTCGCCGCAGCGCTCCATAGCGTGGGGCTCTTGCGCCCGGGGCTGCCGCCCTGGCGAGCGACTCGGGTGCTGAGCCACACACGGCCAGCATGATGTCATAATGTTATGATGGATGCAAGAGCTAACAAGGGAGGCGCTCAGATGACGGGGGAAGATGTCAAACGCGTCTCGCGGGACAGCCAGATCCCCCTCCACCATCAGATCGCGAACGACCTGCGGGAGCGCATCGGATCTGGCGCCTGGGCACCAGGACGGCGCATTCCGGGCGAGCCGGAACTGACGCGCCTCTACGGTGCCAGCCGCATCACCATCCGGCAGGCACTCAGCAACCTGGAGCGCGAGGGGCTGATCTCCCGTGAACCCGGAAGGGGTTCGTTCGTGCGGGACCCGACGATCACTGCCGGACCACGGCGCCTCACCTCATTGACGCAGGAACTCCGCGCCCGCGGTCTCGAGCCGAGCTCGCGGATACTCTCCCTGGCGGAGGTGCCGGCCGACGAGCAGGTGGCCGAGAAGCTCGGTCTGCCGGTCGGGGCGCTGGTGGTCCGGCTTGAGCGGTTGCGCTTCGGCAACGGGGAAGCTATGGGGGTCCAAACCGCGCATCTACCGGCCGACCGCTTCCCTGGTCTGGCGCGTGTCGACTTCTCCCACGCCTCACTGTACGAGGAGCTGCAGCGGCGGTACGGGGCCACAGTAGACGAGGCGGAGGAGACCTACATCGTCAGTCGTATCGAGGGCGATGCAGCGAGCCAGCTCGACGTCCCTCCCGGCACCCCCGGCCTGGTGGTCGAGCGCGTCGCCTGGAGCGAGGGACGACGAATCGAGTTCACCCGCTCACTGATGCGTGGCGATCGCTACCGCATCGTGGTGCATCTGCGCCGGGCGGCGGTCCCAGGCGCCGGACATCGCCACACGGAGTCCGCGACCGTCGGCGCTTGAGCGAAGCGGGATAGCGGCGCCGCCATGCGGGAGCCCGACACGCCACCTACCTGCTGGAACATGTAGGTGGCGTGCGAGAGCTCGAGCGGACGACCCGCCGATTGCCGAGCACGGGCCCGTTTCACGCGGGCCGATTCGAGCGTGGAATGGTCCGGCGGAGCGGGTGGGGCTCGAATCCTGCAAAGGCAGCCCACAGTGGTTGCCGCGTTCGTGCGTCAGCGTTCGGGAGCGTCAGCCGACATCTTGAGCCGCGCGCGGACAGGCTCTCCGGCTGGTCCGCCCGACCGGGTGCGACTGCCCCAACGGGCAGCCGCTGCCACAAGGCTTCAGGTCCGGCGATGCGGCCCCTTCGTCAGGCCTCACGGGCGCGGGGTTCGTGGTCCGCGCGATCGTCGGTGGCATCGCCGCGTCACGCCCCTTCGGGCGCGCTGGCGGCGACCGGCGATCCGGCGGCGGCAACCCCACAGGACTCTCGGTGGACGCGGGCGGAGTTCCGCTTCCAGTCATAGCTGCCGATAGCGCGGCCCCTCGCCGCCCTCCGGCGGCACCCAGCGGATGTTGTCTGACGGGCACTTCACGGTGCACGTCATGCAGTGCAGGCAGTTCGACGGGCTCAGCACGATCCGTTCGCCGTTCCAGCGGTAGACCTCGCCGGGGCAGAAGTGCGTGCAGGCGGCCTCGTACACGCTCCCGCAGGCGGCACAGCGCGCCGGGTCCAGGAGCGTCACGTGGGAGGGCTCGTCCTCCCGGTGTGAGGTACCGGTCAGGGCCAGAAAGCCCGCGCCGTCGGCGTGCTCGGGGGGGCGACGCGCCAGCCGGGCCCGCGGTCGGGTCCCCTGCCGGTCGGGCGGCATGTGCAGGTGGAGGGGCAGGTGCTCCCCCACCTCGGAGAGAAGCGCACCCGGCACCAGGCCCCACCGGAATCCCTGGCGGTACGTCCGGGCGCGGTGCAGCTCGGCGAGGATGCCGCGCTCGTCGAGCAGCCGCAGGTAGCGTGCCCCCGCTGCCTCCGCCGGCTCTCCCGCGAGCAGCGCGTCGGCGATCGCGTCGGCCGCGCACATGCCGCTGCGCATCGCGTAGTGCACGCCCTTGAGCTTCGCCTCGTTGACGAAGCCGGCCGCGTCGCCAACCGCCAGCGTGCCGGGCACATGCAGCGGCCCCAGCGCGTAGTAGCCGCCCTCGGGGATCGTCCTGGCCCCGGTGGCGATCGTGGTCGATCCGGCCAGCAGACGGGCCACGAAGGGATGCGCCAGGAACGTCTCGAACTCGACCCGCGGATCGAGATCGCCGTAGCGCCAATCGAGCCCCAGGATGAGCCCCGCCGCCGCGGTCTTCGGACCCATGCTGTAGACGAAGCCCCCGCCGAAGATCCCGCGCCGGGTGGGGAACCCGAGTGTGTGCACGACCCGGTTGTTCCCGAACGGGTTGACGCCCGCGAACTGGACCACGGCCTTGACCCCGAGCCCGTAGACCTGGAGGTCGCGGGACTCGCCGGGGCCGACCTCGGCGCGGCCCCGGCCCTGGCCGTCGCCGGGATCGCGCGGGTCCCGTGAGCCGTCGGATCCTCGGATCTCGCGGTCCAGTGCGTCGAGCTGCGAGGAGAGGACGCCGCGCGAACCGTCGGCAAGGACCGTGATGGCCGCCCGCACGTCCTCTCCGGGCAGGTAGTTCGCCTTGGGGCGGCCTTCCGCGTCGAGGCCCACGTCGACCAGTCGGACCCCGCGCACCGTCCCCGCCTCGACCAGCAGCTCGCGCGCGGCAAAGCCGTGGTACACCTCGGCTCCCAGGCGCGACGCCTGCTCGCCCAGGAAGGCCGCCAGGCGCGACACCGAGAGCGTGACGTCCCCCGCGTGGCGCATCGTTCGCGGAACCAGCGGCGACGGGAGCCGCACGGCCCCGCGTTCGGTCAGCACGTACAGCTCGTCGCGCTCGACCGGAGTCACGTGGTCGGCGAAGCGGCTCCGATCGCTCCTCCAGTCGGGCAGCAGCTCGTCGAGGGCAGCCGGCTCGACAATGGCACCGGAGAGGTTGTGGTAGCCCGGCGCGGCGGCCTTGTCGAGCACCACCACCGATTCCTCGCGTCCGGCCGCCTGCAGCCGCTGCCGGAGCCGGATCGCGGTCGAGAGTCCCGCGGGGCCGGCCCCGACGACCAGGACGTCAATCGCCGACATGGCCCGGGACCTCGGTGGCTCGCGCCGGGACCTCGGTGGCTCGCGCCGGGACCTCGGTGGCTCGCGCCGGGACCTCCGTCGCGCGGATGAGGGCGGGCACCACCTCGGCGATGTCGCCGACCATGCCGAGGTCCGCGTAGTCGAAGATGCGCGCGCGCGGATCCCGGTTGATGGCCACCACGAGGTCCGCGTGCTGCATGCCCGAGACGTGCTGCACCGCGCCCGAGATGCCGATCGCGACGTAGAGACGCGGCGTCACGGTCTGGCCGGTCTGCCCGACCTGGTGCTCCCGGCTCGCGTACCCATCCTCCACTGCCATGCGCGACGCGCCGATGTCGCTCCGGGCGCCCAGGCGGGCCCCGAGGTTTCGCGCCAGTGGTTCCAGCAGCGCGTGGAACTCGGCCCGCGAGCGCATGCCACGGCCGCCGGCCACGATGATCTGGGCGTCCCGGATCGAGGATGAGGAGGCCGCCGCCTCGACCGAGACGATCTCGAGCCCGATCGACTCGTCCCGCAGCTCAGGGACGGCCCGCACGACCTCGCCCCTCCTGGCCGGGTCCCGCAGCGGCACGCTGAAGACGCCGGGCCGCACGGTGGCCATCTGGGTCGGCGACGCGCGTGTCATGATGGTGGCCATGACGTTGCCGCCCAGGGCCGGACGGGTCTGCTTGAGGATCGCCACCAGCGATACGCTGCCCTTGGCGTAGTCGCCGATCTCGAGTTTCGTGCAGTCCGCGGTGAGGCCGCAGTCCGAAGCGTAGGCCACGCGGGGCGCCAGCTCCCGCCCCCACGGCGTCGCGCCGAAGAGCATCACCTGCGGCCGGTGCGCCCGCACGGCGCCAGCGATGGCCTGCGCGTGGGCGCTCGGGATGACGGGGTGCAGCGACGGATGCTCCAGCGCGTACACCCGGTCCGCCCCGTACGCGATCAGCTCGCAGGCGAGATCGCCCAGCTCGGCGCCGGCAAGCACGGCTCCCACCGGCACGCCCAGCGGCGCGGCGAGCTGTCGCGCCTTGCCCAGCAGCGCCAGCGAGACCGATCGGATCCCTCGGGCCTCGCGCTCGGCGTAGACCCAGAACTCGCCCTGGTAGGTGGGGGTCTGACCCGCGAGATCGTAGCGCGCATCAGAGTCGGCTGGGGCGTGCCGCGGGCCGCTGCGGTAGTGCGCATCCATCAGGGCGACGAGCTCTTCCGCATCCTGCGCGAGGACGCAGCTGCGGGCCCTGCCCTCGTTGGGCGAGAACAGCTGATAGACCTGGGTGCGCGAGCCGCGGAGCCCGATGCGTGCGGGTTCCGCACCCACCGACGCGGCGCTCCACTCGTGGATCGCGGCGGCGCGTGCCGCGCGGACGCCATGGAACGAGCGATAGAGCGGCGCGGTGCAGGCGGTGAGCGTCACGAGCACCGGGAAGCGCCGCGGTCGCACCGTCTCGGTCCCCTCCGGACCGATGCGCCGGACCTCGAACGCGGGCCCCACGTCGGGACCGCTGACGTACGCGATCTGCTCGATCCCCAGCTCCTCGGCGACCTGCGGTGGCACCTGCGCGGTATCGCCGTCCACGGACTGCATGCCGGCGACGATCACGTACGCGCGGCTACCGTCGAAGAACTCGCGCTCGATGCGCCGGATGGCGCAGGCCAGCGAGTACGCGGTGGCCACGGTGTCGGCGCCCGCAAACCCCCGATCCGTCAGCAGCACTGCCTCGCCCGGTGCGCGAGCCATGCAGTCGACCAGGACCTCGCGCGCCTGGGGCGGCCCCATCGTCAGGTACACGGTGCGGGAGCCCGGCGCAGCCGCGGCGAGGCGACTCGCGAACGTCACCGCCTGGAGGTCGAGCGGGTTGAGGATGCTCTCGAGCATGCCCCGCTTGAGGGTGCCATGCTCCGTGTCCCACGCATCCTCCGGGATGTTCGAGACGTCGGGGACCTGCTTCACCAGGACGACGCAATGCATGCGGGGGTTCTCACGAGCGGTGTCGGGCATGACCCGCCACGCCCTCAGCGGGTCCCGGCCGGCACCTCGGCGGGGGGCAGGCCCAGGACCTCGCGGGCTCGCGCCTCGTCGCTGACCGTCAACGCGATCTGGGTCATGCCGTGGTGACGCCCCACGGTGAGGATGCCTGTGAGGTTGACGCCGCCGGCGGCCAGTCGTTCCGTCAGCTCCGCGATGCCGCCCGGGCGATCCTCGACCTCCAGGTGCAGCGTGTCGCCCTCGACGAACGGGAGCCCCAGGCTGCGGAGCACCTCGCGCGTCAGCGTGTCGTTGTCGGTCGTGATCCGGGCACACATCTTGTCACCGGCGCTCGTGCCCACGACCTGTTCGATGTTGATGCCACGGACGGCGAGCGCGCGCGTGACGTGCGCGAGCTCGCCCACACGGTTCTCGAGCTGGACCACGAACGGTCGACCCACGGTTGCCTCCTCCCGCAGCTCACCGCCGCGCCACCTGGCTCCCCTCGGAGGCGGCCCGCCGGCTGTCGGTCCGAGGCGAGACCCCGATCGTGGGTGGCTGCACGGAGCGTGCAGAAGGGCCCCACGACACAACGGGCGAGGGTCGGAGGATAGTTCGGGACCTGCCACCTGGCCCGATGCCGGAGGCACTGGGTCGGTCGCTCACGTCTCCCGGGCGTGCGTGGCGAAGAAGTCCCAGGCGACCCGCGTCGCGCCGAAGGCATGGCTCCTCCGGCCGAGGAACGGCGGTACCCACTCGCGGTTGCCCGGCCAGGTGTGGCCGCCACCCTCGACGCGGTAGAAGACGACGTCGGAGGCGGGCGAGTCCCCACGCCAGCGGCGGACGGTCGTGTCCGGCGGGATGGTCTCGATGTCGGGTACGTCCTGCGCCCGATTGACCTCCACCCAGCGGCGGGCCCACTCGTCGACCCCGACGCACGGACCGGCCGGATGGCGCAGGACCAGCCGCGCGCGGAGTCCGTGCGCCCGTCCCCCGGCGTACGGGGCGTAGCGGTCGCCCGTGCCGTGGACCTGGAGGACCGGCACCGGGAGCGCCGGGCGGCAGCCGGCGGCGACGTCGACCGCCGCGGTCCCGGCCACCTGGGCGAACGCCGCGATCCGCTCGGGGTGCTCGCAGACGAGGCGCGCGGCCATGGTCGCGCCGTTCGACATCCCCACGACGTAGATTCGCCGACGGTCGATCGGCAGGCGGGCACAGGCGTCGTCGATGACCGCCAGGAGGTACCCCACGTCGTCAGGACCGTCCCGCACCAGTCTCGGGAAGCGCCCGTCGTTCCAGGTCTCGCCGACCGCGCTCGGCATCGCCAGTACGACGCCCGCCTCGTCGGCGAGCGTCGAGAACCCCGTCCATCGGTCGAACATGGCGGGATCGATGCCGCGACCGTGGAGCTCGACGAGCAGCGGGGCAGGCTCCGCCGGTGGCGCTGCCGGAACGCGGAGCAGATAGGGCCGCTCGCGCCCCCCGTGGCGCAACGGAATCGCGTGGCTGCGGGCCGTCGGCTCCACCGTGTGGTAGAGGACCCGCTCCGCTCGGTCCGTCACCGGCGGGGACGATCCGGGCTCGGGCAACCGGCTGCGAGGATGGCGAAGGCGGCGCGGAGCACCTCGAGCACCGCCGCCGGGGGCAACGCACCGTCTGCCTGGCGGCCACGGAGCGTGCGAAGGGCCGTCCGGGCGGCGGACACCGCGGCGCGGGCGATCACGGCGGCGTGCAGCGCGAGCTCGTCGTCGAGGGCGGTCGCATCGGCCGCCCTGAACCGCTCCAGCAGCACCCCGGCGAGCCGATCCTCCCAGTCCACGAAGGCCCGGGCCAGTCGGCCGGCCAGCACGGCGTCCGCCGGGCCGAGACCGGGCGCCAGCAGCGTGGCACCACCGGCGACCCCGGAGCCGTCGATCGCGCCAGTGAAGGCCTCAAGGATCGCGGTCAGTGGCTGCTCGTCGCGCGGCCGGCCGCGGATCGCCCGCTCGACCACCTCGAACATGGCGACCACGTCGGGCAGCAGCAGATCTTCCTTCGACTCGAAGTAGCGGAAGAAGGTCCGCTCGGACACGTCGGCGGCGTCGGCGATCTCCTGGACGGTGGTGGCGGCGAAACCCTGCTGCGCGAACAGCCGTCGCGCGGAGGCCCGCAGCGCCTCCCGCGTCCGGGCCTTCTTCCGCTCGCGGCGCCCCGGCGTCTCCAACCCGTCCATGGAGCGACGATAGCCCCTTCTGTCAGCGACGTCAACTGTCACCGTTGACAGTTCTGCACCCATGGCATAGCATCGCAGGACTGTCAGTCCTGTCACATTCCTGGGAGTCCCCGCCCATGCCCCCCGCGCCCAAGTCCCCTCCGCACCACGAGTCGACGCGCGATGCCGTGCAGGTGGGACGCCTGCAGCGGCTCGGCACCGCCTCCGCTCGGCATCCGGCCGTCGTGGTCCTGTTGTGGGCGCTGCTCCTGGCGGGCACCCTGGCCGCGCGGCAGGTCGCCGGCGGCGTGTTCAGCGACAACGTCGACCTGCCCGGAACTCAGGCCTCCGTGGGCGCGGACCT